>CAZSSV010000138.1:1235-6589 GCA_964609425.1 uncultured Isosphaeraceae bacterium
GGTGCTCCAGGTCGAGGCAGTAGCCAATTCGTTCGAGCACGACCTGCGTATCGGAATCACCAACCGGGCTGAGGCCGTAGTCGACCAGTCGCTGGAAGAGTTCACGCGAATTGGTCATGTTGAAGTTCCCCGCGACGGCGAGGTTCTTGCTGGCGGTGTTGTCCTTGCGAAGCAGGGGGTGGCAGTGGACCACGGCGTGCCCCGAGTGCGTGCCGTATCGCAGGTGGCCGATGTAGGCGTCGCCAATGAAGTCCGCCTCGCGTCGAATGGTCGCGTCGTCCATGCCCTCGGTGAGGTGGCGGAGGTCGCCGGTGGCGGCTTTGAAAATGCGTTCGATGGCGTTGTCGCGGTGGGACCGCAGGCGACGCATGAACGCCGCGCCCGGCGGCATATCAAACTTGACCGTGGCCAGGCCTGCCCCGTCCTGTCCACGGTTTCGCTGCTTCTGCATCAGCAGGTGCAGCCTTCGGAGCCCCCAGGCTGGGTCGCCCCTGTGCTGGGCATACCACGACGGCGGATGCTTGAGACGCACAAAGGCGAGGCCGCACTCGTGGCCGATTGGGTCGCTCATGTGGGGATGGTAGAAAGACCGGGCGGACGCGCCCATTGGCCCTTCGGCTGGAGTGAGCGGGGCGGTGAAAGTCGGCCCCGAGCATCTGCTGCGCGGCGACGCCCCCCGGGGCGGGGGGTGCCGCCGCGGCGGCGGCTCAGTACCGGTAGTGATCGGGCTTGTACGGGCCCTCGACCGGGACGCTGATGTAGTCGGCCTGCTCCTGCGTGAGTTCCGTGAGGGCGGCGCCCAACTGGCCCAGGTGAAGTCGTGCCACCATCTCGTCCAACTTCTTGGGGAGCGTCGTCACCGTCGTGCAGTCGTAGGCGTCCGCGTTGGCGTGGAGTTCCATCTGGGCAAGGACCTGATTCGTGAACGAGTTGCTCATCACGAATGAGGGGTGCCCGGTGGCGCACCCGAGATTCAGCAATCGCCCTTCGGCAAGGACAAGGATGGAGTGGCCGTCCGCAAACTTCCACTCGTGCAACTGATCCTTGACCCGGATCTTCTCGATCCCCGGCGTGGCCGCGAGGCCAGCCATGTCGATTTCGTTGTCAAAGTGTCCGATGTTTCCGACGATGGCGTTGTGCTTCATCTTCGCCATGTGGTCGGCGCGGATGATGTTGTAATTGCCTGTGGTCGTCACGAACACGTCAGCGTCACCCACGACATCGTCGAGCCGCACGACCTGGTAGCCCTCCATGCATGCCTGCAACGCGCAGATCGGGTCGACCTCCGTCACGAGCACCCGGCATCCCTGGCTGCGAAGGCTCTGCGAGCAGCCCTTGCCTACGTCGCCGTAGCCACAGACCACAGCCGTCTTGCCCGCGAGCATGACGTCGGTCGCCCGCATGATGCCGTCCACACACGAGTGGCGGCAGCCGTAGAGGTTGTCGAACTTGCTCTTGGTGACAGCGTCATTGACATTGATCGCCGGGAACAGCAGCGTCCCGGTTTCGGCCATCTGGTACAGGCGGTGGACGCCGGTCGTCGTTTCTTCGGTCACACCCCGAATGGCCTCGGCGATCGGCGGCCACAGGTTCGGGTGGGTCTGGGCGAGGTCGCCAAGCAGTGAAAGGAACACCTGGAACTCCTCCGACTCGCCGGTGGACGGATCAGGTACGGCGCCGGTCCCGGCGTACTCGGCACCTTTGTGGACAAGCATGGTCGCGTCCCCACCATCGTCGAGAATCAGGTTCGGGCCAGCGCCATCGCCCCAGTGGAGGGCCTGAAGCGTGCACCACCAATACTCAGGCAAGGTCTCACCCTTCCACGCGA
The DNA here is from genome assembly GCA_964609425.1 of uncultured Isosphaeraceae bacterium. Lineage (GTDB taxonomy): Bacteria > Planctomycetota > Phycisphaerae > Phycisphaerales > SM1A02 > UBA12567. The sequence goes on from CAZSSV010000138.1 coordinate 3,064, forward strand.
AGACGGGCACGCCTTTGGGGTTCTCCGGGGTGCCATCCGGTCCGACGGCGACCGCGGCCGCTGCGTGATCCTGTGTTGAAAAGATGTTGCAACTGGCCCAGCGAACCTCGGCGCCCAGCGCCGTCAGGGTTTCGATCAGCACCGCCGTCTGGACGGTCATGTGCAGCGACCCGGTGATGCGGGCGCCGGCGAGCGGGGCAGAGCCAGCGTACTGGGCGCGGAGGCTCATGAGGCCGGGCATCTCATGCTCGGCCAACTCCAACTCTTTGCGGCCAAAGGCGACCGTCTCGGGTGAGAGGTCGCGGACCTTGTACGGCAGGTCACTGATGGTGGGCAGGCCGGTGTCGAGAAACGTCGGCGTCGCAGTCGCTGTCATCGGGGGTACGCTCCTAGCTTTGAATATCCGCCTATCCGGATACGCGGATGATACGGTGCTGGCGGGGTCTCGTCAACGATTCTCGCCGTGATCTCGGGCCGGCGGGGTGCTACAATCCGCCGCTCACCTGCAGGGAGTCACCCACATGCCTTCGACCTTTGAATGTGCCATCATCACACCGTCCGGCCCGGCGTTCGAGGGCTCGGCCACGTATGTGTCCTTCCCCGCGTGGGACGGCCAGTACGGCGTGATGGCCGGGATGGCGCCGCTGCTCGGTCGGCTCGGGTCCGGCCCCCTGCACATTGATGCCGATGGCTCGCGGATCGAGATGACGCTCGAGGGTGGCTTTGCCCATGTGCGGGACGGCGTTCTCACGTTGCTGACCGAGCACGCTTCAGACGCGGCCTGAGCGCGCCGCGACACACGCCGTGTATCCCGGGTGGGCATACACTGTGCCCGTGACCGACACTGCACCAGCGCCGACCATGTCCACCGAGGCCGTGCACGCCGCGATCGCGGCGCTGCCGGACACGGCCCGTGTCGAAGCGGTGCTGGTGACATCCGATCGCCCCGTGCGGCTGTCCAGACTGACGGACGTGACGGGGCTGAGCGCGGCCGAGGTCACGTCGGCCGTTTCCCAACTGAATGAGTCGTACAGCCGGGACGGACGCGTCTTTCGGATCGTCTCGCTTGCAGATGGCTGGCAGATGATGACCGAACCCGATGTGGCGCCGGTACTCACCCGTCTGCTCGCGGCCAAGCAGCAGTCGAGGTTGACGCAGGCTGCGATGGAGACGCTCGCGATCATCGCCTATCGCCAGCCGGTCCTTCGCGCCGAGGTTGAGGCGATTCGAGGCGTTGCGTGCGGTGAAGTGCTGCGCGGGCTGCTGGAGCGACGGTTGGTCCGGATCGCGGGACGGGCCGAGGAACTCGGGCGGCCCATGCTCTACGGAACGAGCCGGGAGTTCCTTCGAGTTTTCGGGCTGAGCGGAATCGATGACCTTCCTGATGTTGAAGGACTCGCCCGCGAGCCATCCTGGAAACCGGCGGCGGAGGACACGTCCGATACGAACATCGCCCCGGATGGTGTCAATGCCTCCGACAGCACCGAGGAGTCAGAGGCGGAGCCCTGCGACGACACCTCCCAGGCAACGCCGGGTCAGGCATGAGTTCAGGGTCCTCCGCACTGGAGGCGCACGCACCGAACGTGCCGAGCAACGACACCACGCCAGAGCGGCCCGCGGCCAAGCCGATTCACGTCAAGCCCGCGCTCGCGTACCTGCTGGCCATCGGATTGATTGGGCCAACGGCGATCTTCAAGGGCAACAATCTGCTTGTCCTCATGCTGGCCGTTGTGCTCGCCATGGGTGTCCTCAGTGTTGTGGTCTCATGGTTGGGCATACGGCGTTTGGAGGTTCGCCGCATTGTTCCTCGGTGGGGCGAGGTCGGTGAGCAACTTCGTATTCGCTACCAGGTGCGACGAAGGACACGATGGATGCCTTCATTCGGCCTGCGGGTACTGGACGCCATGCCGGAGGGTCGAGTTCGCGTGGACATACCGGCGTGGATCATGCATGTAGGCCCTGGCGAGCAGGTGCACAGCGACGCTCGCGTGACGCCACTGCGACGGGGTCGAGTGCGGCTGCGATCCATCGAGGTCTCGACTGTGTTTCCGTTCGGGCTGATTCGTCGCCGCCGCCGAACCCGCGATGAGCAGGATCTGATCTTGTACCCAAGACGACATCGACTGCGATCGGGCGTCCTTCGGGCCAGCGGGGCAGATCGGCTCGACGGCCCCCGAAGTGGGCGCAGACGAGGATCGGGCCGCGAGTGGTACGGCACGCGGCCTGCCAGCGGGAGGGACTCGCTGCGGGACATTGCCTGGAAACTCTCGGCGCATCGTGATGAACTCGTGTGCCTGGATCGTGCGGCGCCCAGCCCGACGCGAATTCGCGTCGTGCTGGATCTGCGACGGCCAACCGAGGCGCTGCAGCTTGCTGCGGGCGCAGATCCGCGGCAGGAAGAAGAGCGGGCGATCGAACTGGCGGCATCGGTCATACAGGAGCTCCACACTTCAGGCTGCGATGTGGGCCTGATCGTCGCGGGCCTGGTGGACGAAGCGACGCCCATTCGGAGCAGCGCGTGGCACGTGCACAGGCTGATGACGCGGCTGGCCGATCTCGATCTCGACCAGCCTCGGACCACTTGGCATGAAGTCGATCGCGCGGACCGATCTGGCGCCGTGGTGATTCAACCCGACAGGGTCAGGCCCTTGTCTGGCATTCCAGATGCGCTCTATCTCACCGCCGGGCAGCTCGATCGTCTTGTGGTCAGGGGCACGCCATCATGACGCTTGTTCAGCGATTCCCGATGTTGAGTTACGCCTTCGCGCTGGTCTCGATTCTGGCGGCTTGCCTGGCGCTGGACGCCCTGTTCATGCTCCTGCTGGCCGGCAGCGTGGCGGTCGCCAGCAGGCTGATGACGGAAGGGCCGCGTGGCTGGTGCCTCGGGCGACGCGGGTCGTTGGCAGCGACGATTCTTCTTGTCGCCTGGGTGGCCATTCGGGTCGCCAGGGATGCCTCTCCTGAAGAGGCGATGGCCGGGCTCACGGTGTTTTCCGTCTGGATGCTCGTCATCAAGTTGTTTGAGCGGCGCACGCTCGAGATCGAGGCCGAACGGCTCATCCTGGCGTCCCTGCTGATGGTGCTCGCCACGATGGACGCGTTCGACCTGCTCTTTGGAATTCTGTACGTGGTATGGATTCTGCTGGGCACCAGTACGGTTCTGCTCTTCAGCCTGTACTACGGCGCTCAGGTGAGCAGCCGGGACGGCGGAAACTCCGCAGCCGGCGGCGTGGATGATCCGACCATCGGAACCCACGTGAGGCGGCACACCCGAAACGCGGTCGTGGTGATTGTTGCGACGGTCGCGGTGGCGACCGGCGTCGTCTTCCTGGCCTTTCCGCGTGGCGTGAGCCAGCAGCTCGCCACCGCGGCGGCGGCTCGCATTGCGCGAACCGGTGGCGGACATGACATGTCGATGTTGATCTTGCCGTCCATGTACCAGTCGACGATCTTGGGCACGTCGGTGCGACCCTTGGCGCCCCCGAACGCCGTACCCTTCCAGACCCGGCCAGTGACCAGTTGGAAC
>CAZSSV010000139.1:0-6585 GCA_964609425.1 uncultured Isosphaeraceae bacterium
GACAACGTCGTCGCCTGCGCGTCCTGCGACACGGCCCTTGAGAATACGGCCTCGGGAGACCTGTTGGATGTCACTTGCCAGGAGCGACTCAAGAGAGTCTTCGGTGACGGCTTCGCCGGTCGGCGTGCGAAGCATCGCATCGACCTCGGCATCATCTACGCCGAGATCGGCGATCAAATTGAAATCAACCATTGGAAACTGAGCGGCTTCAGGGTGGGGGAATGCGGGCCGCAACCGCATGCTGAGGACGTCGTCTGCGGGAGGGGCCCGGCGCACCAAGCGCTCGATTCAGCCAACCACCGCGACTCACCCTGAGAGGGGAATCGGGCAGTATACAGGCACCGTGAGGGCCCGGGGGCAGTCCATGCTGGTACGCGTTCGGGGTGTCCTCAGGGGTCCCGGCCGGTCGGAACGATCGGATAGGGGCTGAGTGTGCTGGCCTGATCAAAGAGGAAGATCCGGCCGAGGTCGTCTGAAGCCTGCCGCAGCTGGATGTTCCCGACGATCGCCATGTTGTTGTCAATGTCGGCGCGGGTTTCGGTCGTCCCGACGAGTTCCGGGGTGAGGTTGCCACGGATGTGATTGATCGACACATTATTCGGATTGTTGGTTGCGGCGCAGCCGCCAAGCATGAGCAAGACCATGGCGATGAGGCCGACGAGCAGGGTAGTGCGACGCATGGGGTTCTCCAGATCCCTCCAATGGATGGCCGGTGGACGGGCCGGACCGGCCAGGAAACGACCAGTGTCCCTCGGCGGGCCGCCCCTGTCAAACCCACCTCGGAGGTGGGGCATTTGGGGGTGCCGGGAGAACGGGCTCGCATCGGGGAGGGGCTGGTGGTAGGTTGAGGGTACGCCGAGGCAAGAGCCCTCGGACACGCGCGCTCGCGGGCACACGTGCTCGTTCCTGTCGAATCCCCCGGGATCGACCGTGCCGCGTCGATGGCCATGCCTCCGTCGAGGGGACGGCCGGGAACGACGGCCTTCGAACCCACCTGGTGTTTGGGTTCGAGCACGTCCCAAGGCGAGCCGATCTCTTCGGGAGTCAGCGCGGGTCCGAGGGGCTTGCCCGGCGTGCTGAGGTCAGCCGCTGACGGTATTGGCCCGCCATGTCTTCCAGACTGGAAGGGACCACCCGCGTGCCGGCCACGGTGCTCATGAAGTTGACGTCCCCGTGCCACCGTGGAACCAGATGCACGTGCAGGTGCCCCGGCAGCCCCGCACCGCTTGCGGTTCCCTCATTGATGCCCATATTGATGCCTTGCGGATCAAGGGCGGCGTGCATCGCCTCCCATGCGCGCTCAACCAGCGACCACAGGGCGGCCCGCTGGGGTGGGAGATAGTCGAGCAGCCGTGGCCGCGCTTCGCCCAAGGCCACCAACAGGTGGCCGCTGGCATACGGGTGACGATTGAGCATGATGAGTCCCGCTTCGCCGCGATGCACGACGTGCTGCGCCAGGTCTTCCTCGGGGTGAGCCCAGCAGTAGGCGAGGAAGTCCGTGAGACCGCTCCCCCCGGACCGGGTGTCCCGGTCCAGATGCTGCAGGTATTGAAGTCGCCACGGGGCCCACATCGCATCGTGCATCGAAGTTCTCCTCATCGTGCACACCCATCAAACTTGGTTCGGGCACGGTAGGCTCTGCGGGCGCTGCTCGCAGATCTTTCGGGTTGTGTGACGGACGGAAGACCCCTCGAAACAGCAATATGAGTCTCGCATCGCTCACCAACGTCGCCGTTCAATACGGAAACCGTGTCATACTCGACGGGGTTGATCTGACCATTGGGCCGGGAGACCGTCTGGGATTGCTTGGCCGCAACGGTACCGGAAAGACGACGCTCCTCAACCTGCTGGCCGGCGAGCAGCAGGCCGATGCGGGATCGGTTGATCTGGCACGCGGGCTGCGAGTCGGGCTGCTCGAGCAGCACCCTCGGTTTGAGGACGGTCCCACGGTTCGGGATGTCGCAAACACCGCATTCTCAGCGCGAGACGACGTCCAGCGGGAATTGGAGCGAATCTGGGAGGCCATGGGAACGGCGGAAGGGGGCGAACTGGACCGGCTCATGCAACAGCAGTCCGATCTCCAGGCTCGACTCGAGTCCGAGGGCGGGTGGTCGGTGGAACATCGCATCGATGCGACACTTCACGGTATCGGAGTGCCCGAGCATCTGTTCGACCAACCGGCCGCGCAACTTTCCGGAGGGGAACGATCGCGGCTGGCGCTCGCCACGCTCCTCCTGAATGCGCCCGATCTCCTGCTGCTCGACGAACCAACCAATCACCTGGACATCGATGGGTGCGCGTGGTTGGAGCGATTTTTGAGTGATACCTATGCAGGGGCCGTCATTGTGGTCAGCCATGATCGGTGGCTCTTGGACGCGGTCTGCACACGCATCATCGAACTGCGGCGGTGCACGCTCGAGACGTTCCCGGGCAACTACTCCAGCTTTGTCACGATGCGGGCCGAGCGACGGCTTACAGAGTCCCGGGCATGGGACAAGCAGCAGGATCACATTCGGCGCGAGCAGTCATACATCCGAAGGTACAAGGCCGGTCAACGCGCTAAGCAGGCTCGGGGACGTGAGTCCAGGCTGCAACGTTTCATCGAATCAGCCGAAGTGGAGCGGCCCGAGGCTGAGGTCGTTGCTGCGATGAAGCTACCGGCGCCGCAGCGGTGTGGAGACCGCGTGATGAGCGTGGAGTCGCTCCAGATCACATTGGGCGACCGATGTCTGGTCGATGGGCTGAATCTGGATGTTCATCGCGGCGATCGCATCGGCGTCATTGGTCCCAATGGTGCTGGGAAGACCACGCTCCTGCGTTGCCTCTTGGATGCGCTTCCTCCGACGAGAGGACGGGTGGAGCATGGAACCGGTCTGAGCGTCGGCTGGTTTCGCCAGATGCAGGACCATGTTGACCCGGATTTGGCGGTTTGGGAGTGGGTCAAACGGGCGGTCGCCGATGCCCGCGACGGCCAGGCTACCGAGCAACTGGCGCGGGATCTTGCCGGCGCCTTTCTGTTTTCAGGCGAGGATCAGGACCGGTTGCTCGGAACGCTCTCGGGCGGCGAGCGGGCGCGTGTGGTCCTTGCGGGGCTGTTTGGGAGCGGCCACAACGTCCTGGTGCTGGACGAACCCACCAACCACATCGACATGGCCACGACGGAACGGTTGGAGCGTGTGCTCAGCCGGGGCGGTCCATGGGGCGGCACATTGCTGATGGTCAGTCATGACCGAGCTCTCCTGGAGGCCACGTGCGATCGGCTGGTCGTGCTCGACGGCTTCGGCGGCGTGGATGTCTTTCAGGGCGAGGTTTCTGCGTGGCTCCAGTCGCGGGAGCGTGCTGCTGCAGCCCCACTGGCCGACAGCGGGCTGCGGCTTGCGCCGCGAAAGAAGAAGGCGTCTCCGATCGATCGTCTCACCATGGCCGAGTTGGAGGCGCGCATGGAGCGTCTGGAAGTGCGGCTTGCGGAGATTCAGGCCGACATGGGCCGTGAAGATGTGTGGTCGGACGCGGTCGCCATGCAGGCCCTGACCGATGATCAGGCCGCACTGGTTGAGGAACTGGCGGCGTATGAGGCATCGTGGCTCTCGCGAAGCGAAGATGCTGAGTAGGGGCCGATGTGGGCGGCCCCGCTGGCGAGCGAGATGATGGAGCGCATGGGCGCTGGCCGTGCCGGCGTTGGTCAACCCATGCGGGTTGCCGCGATGGTCCGCCCGAGCCCGTCGGTCAGACGAAGCGTGGCGCCAGCAAGAAGCGTCGCGTCCAACTCCATCGTGGCGGCGTCCAGATACCGGTCGGTTCGCAGCGTGGCCGCGGCCAGTGGTGTTCCGTCTGCTGTGGTGATCTCAATCTGGCAGGGGCCGTCGTGGCCGACCAAGTCCATGGCCAACACAAACGCCCGTCCCGAACGCTCATCGATGGACACACGCACGAGCCCCTCGCCGCCAGGGGCCGCAAGATAGGTATGCGTGGCTTCGGGGGTTCGCATCAGTTCCATGAATGGGCGGTACTGGTCTGCGAGTGCCACTTCGACTTCGTGCGCGGTGATGAGCCGCATGGCTTCGAGATTCAATTGCTCGACATGCCGCTGGCTCGACGAGTTGGTCGCGACCAGTGTGACCACCACACCCAGGAGCAGCAACGCGGCCATCCGCCACGTCCAGACGGACCCGAAAAACGTGCCACGCCCTGCATCGGCTCGCATGACCGGGTGGGGGAATGACGCTGGCTCGGACACCAACATGCCGGCGGTGCTGAGGGCCATGGCCGACCGGATGCGATCCAGAACCCGCTCCCGGAGTTCGGCCGGGGGTTCACAGGTGGGCAGAAGACGCTCATCCGTGGCAATCTCAGCCTGGATGCGGCGAATCTCAGCCTGAACATCGGGGGGACTGCCCATGAACGCCTGCTCGAAGCGGAGGAGATCAGCATCGTGCAGGAGCCCATAGGTGTCGAGAATGGCCAGTTCAGCCAACTCGTTTGATGGCAATGGTGTCATGTCAGAGGTCATGGTGTTGGATCTCGTCTCAATGTTCGCCGCGGCAGGCCGTTAGGATGCAGCCCAATCTGGAAGATCTTCATTCGCATTGGTTCTGAGCCGCGCCAGCCCGCGGCTGAGGGCCGATTTCACCGTTCCGAGGGGAACATCCAGTTGAATGGACACCTCGCGAAGCGTAAATCCTTGTAGATAAGACCGTTCGATGACCGCCCTCTGCAGCTCCGGGAGCGTGGAGAGGCACCGCTGGAGCAGGAGGTTTCGCTCCTCGGCAGACCCCCGTGTTTCTTCGCCATGCCGGAATCCCTCATTGGAGGCCGTCATTTCGGTGGTTTTGGGCCGCACGGCAGACCGCCGAATTCGGTCGATCACGTGCCGCCTGGTCAGCAGCATGACCCACGTCACCAGTTTGGCCCGATTGGGATCGAATCGGTCGGCCGTCTTCCAGAGCCTCAAAAAGACTTCCTGAAGCGCGTCTTCGGCCTCGGCGTCTGTGGGCAGCAATTGCCTGGCACCACGGTAGACCAGCCCGCTGAACCGGTCGTAGAGCTCAGCAACGGCTGTTTCGTCGCCCTGGGCCACCCGCTGCATCAGTGACAGATCTTCGTTGATCGTTTGAACTCCGTCGGCTCGTCCCCAGTATGTGGGGAGACGACCACGATACCACGGGCCGCACCGGGATCAATGGAAGCCCACTGAGGCCCTCTCAGGAGGGTTTTCGGGCGTGTACGTTTTATGAGAATCCGGCCAAACAGGCGTCTTGCAAGGCCCTATCTGCAGTTATGGTGAATAGGTGTTCCGGCCCGTCCAACTGGGCGGCGCCGGTGGATCGCTGAGGCAGCCCATGCATCGAAGGCGCGCAACAACTCAGCGGGGGCAACCTCGGACCGCGCATCAACGAGCCTTCAGTCTCGTTGAGTTGATGGTGGTGATCGCGGTCATTTCGATTCTTCTCGGACTCTTGCTCCCCGGACTCAATGGTGTTCGGCGGACGACCTATCGCGTCTTGAGCGCGAGCAATCAACGAACACTCGGGCAAGGGCTCACCATGTGGGCTGGCGCGCACCGAGGCCGGCTCCCTCAAAGCCGTGTTCAAATGAATCCGCAACCCGACCTCGGGGAGCTGTTGCGAACGTACGCCCCGCTGAGCGAGGATGAGCTTGCGGTGGGCTATGGCCCACTCCCGCATGCGGGCGGCTCGGCGCAGGTTGGGTCGCTCCGGCAGGCGCGATCCCGCTCCGATTGGCTCGAAGCCCAGCGACATGGCTGGGACGGGCTCGGCCGACTGTTCGCCTCCGGGCTCGTTCCAGAGTCGAGTACGTTCTACTGCCCGGCCCACTGGGGTGAGCATACCTACGAGCGGTACGAAAACGACTGGGTCAAGCCCCGGGACGACGAAGAGAGCCAGCCCGACCACGTGGTCTACGGCAACTACCACTATCGCGGTCACCTCCTGCCCAACGGTCGGCATGCGATCATGGAGCGGGACCCTGAGCGGATCCTCGTGACCGATGGTCTGCGTCGCCAGTCAGATCTGAATCACCGCATCGGGCTGAACGTCCTTCGTGCCGACAACTCGGTCGAGTGGATGGACGATCCAACGCTTCGCAACCGCCTCCCGCTGACGACGCAGTCCGGCCAGGACGTCGTGGACCTCAACGAGGTCATTGCTGCGGTGTTCACGGATCCCTGGAAGGGCCTGGCGTGGTGGCAGGGTGCCGGTGATCCCTGACCGGTCCTGATCGGACCCCGATCGCTCGAACGCGCAATGGAATCTCACTCCGCCCCGCGGACGGTGATTCGCTGCGCTCGGTGGCGGCCGACCGGAGGCGTTGACATCTTGATCGAACCGATGGTGGCGGGGCTTGCGGCCAGAACATGGTCGAGTCGGACCACAGGCAGCGCGCGGGGGTAGGTTCCGCCCCAGCCGGACCCCCGGGCACGCCACACGGGCTCGAACCCGGGCATGAACCGGCGGAGTTGGGCGCTGCCCTGGGTGAGATTGAAGTCGCCCACGATCAGGTCGACCGGTGCGTCCAGGCGGCCCAGAAGCCGCTGGGCTGAAGTGATGACGTCCGCCCTGCTGCGAG
>CAZSSV010000140.1:0-6568 GCA_964609425.1 uncultured Isosphaeraceae bacterium
GTTCGACGGCAATCGAAGGTGCCGCCGTGTTGAAGCGCTGCAGAACCTCATCCACCTGCCGCAGCATGGCCGGATCGGCCCGGTCCTCGACGAGCATGACGGAGATTCGCCACGGCTCATCGGTGTCCCGCAGCATCTCCACGGTCTGCGGACTCAGGGAGTAGGCTCGAGACTTCGTCGCGTCAACATGTCCACGCATGCCTGGATACATGGCCAGCGATGCGATGGCGGCGGCAAGGACAAAGAGCCCGACGACCCCCAGCACCGACGCCACGCGGCTGCATCCGACTCGAAGCGCCGCGCTCGTCGCCGCCAGGAAGGCGACCACCACACACCCAAAGTAGACGACATGTGCGGAGTCGAGCAGACCGACCGTGAAGTCCTGAAGCCGCTGCAGTGGATCGAGGGCGGCCAGCGTCCCGTGCCACGGTGGCGGAACGATCCGGGGCAGGCCGACCTCAAGCAGCACCGGCACGAGGATCCAGCCGAGGCAGGTTGCGAGAAACGCAACGGCCTGACTGCCGACCAGCGTCGATGCCAGAAGGCCGGACGCCAGCACAGCCCCACCCAGCAGCAAGAGTCCGAGGTACCCGCACGCGATGGCGCCCAGATCAGGCCGGCCGTACCACTCGAGCACGGCGACCTGGAGCAGTGTCGGGGCCAGGAACGCCACAAGCACGCCGAGCCCGCCCAGCCACAGTCCCACCACGATCTCGGTGCTCGAGACGGGGCTCGCCTGGAGCAGGGCCATCGTTCCCTGGCGGCGAGCCTCGCACACGCTCCCCATCACAATCGCCGGCGCGGCGATGAGGAGGAAGACCGCATTGAAGCCCATGCTCGCGCGGAGGCTGGCTGGGTGCCCTGCGTGAAAGACCGCCTGCATGAAGACCATCCCCGAACTGAAGAGAAAGAGGGCCGGAACGATCCATCCTGCAGGGCTGAGAAAGAAGGCCTTGAACTCTCGCCATGCCATGACCAACACCCGCCTCATGGCCGCCCACCTTCTAACAGGGTGTGCAACCACTGCTCGATCGACGCATCTGCCTCCCGCAACTCACGAAGTCTGCCGCCGGCCTGCGTGAGCGCTGCAGCCACCTCGTCACGCACATCGCGTGTCACGGTGCACGCTGCACGCTGCCACCCACCGGGCCTGGCTGTCACGACCACACTGACCACGTCGGAAATCGGCGAGAGGGTTGACGTGAGATCAACACCCCTGGACTCCAGAATGACAACGCGGTCCTGTGAGGCGGCTCGGAGCGACGCCATGTCGCCGGCTGCCAGCAGTTGGCCGCCGACGATGACCAGCAGATCGTCGCAGAGTGCCAGCGCATCGGCCACCTGATGGGTTGAGAACAGAATGGCACGCTCGTCCGCAAGTTCTCGCACCAACCCGCGAAACTCGCGTTGCTGCACCGGGTCGAGCCCGGTCGATGGCTCGTCGAGCACCAGCGCGCATGGGTCCGCAACCAGCGCCGCGGCGAGGGCGACACGCTGTCGATATCCGCGGGAAAGATGCCCGACCAGCCGCCAGCGGACCTCAGTCAGGCCGCAGCGGGCCAGCAAGTCGGCATACCGCCGCCGGGGGACACCCCCCATGAGGGACCCCCGGTATCGCAGGTAGGAGTCCACCCGCAGCTCGTCACAGGCGGGCGCCCCCTCGGGCAGCCACCCCAGACACCGATGCGCGGCCCTCGGGTTCACCGTGACGTCGTACCCCCCAATGAAGGCTGCGCCCGATGTCGGAGCCAGGACCCCGGCGAGCATCCGCATGCTGGTGGTCTTTCCGGCACCGTTTGGACCGAGAAAACCGGCGACCCTGCCCCGCTCGATCTCGAACGAGACATCGTCGACTGCCGTCAACGGCCCAAAACACCTTGTCATGTGCGCCGCCCGAATCATCCGATCAAGTGAACTCCGCCTGTTGGTCGGGACGCGATCGTTCCGTCACCTGCGGCATCTGTCAAGGTGAATCGCTTGCCGGTCCCAAAACATGAGGTAGGCTTCCCTTGCACGCTTGAGAGGTTGGGCACATGGACCGACGGTCGCCCACATCCGATTCGTCCGGGGAGACGACCCACGGGGCTTGTGATGCAGCCACGCCTGACGCGATGCCCCCGCTCCATCTTGACCGGGAGGAGATCGCCCAAACGACCGTCGCCGAACGGCTGGCCATGCTCGAACGCCGCATTGTCTCGGCCGTGAAGCAGATGCTGAAGTTCGATCACTTTGAGATTCGGTTGCTCTCTCCAGGGTCGAAGCGGCTTGAATTGGTCATCTCCGAGAATCTCTCGCCCCTTCGTGTGGGCGAGTCGATCATGGCATCTGAGTCCGGCAACGGGATCTCCGGATGGGTCGCCGCGACGGGGAAACCGTACCGATGCGCCGACGTGCGACACGACGCCCTCTATCGCGAAGGTCTCGACGACGCCTGCAGTTCGTTGACGGTTCCCCTGCTTGTGCATGATCGCGTCGTGGGCGTCTTCAATATTGAGTCCAACTCGATCGACACGTTTTCCGCTGAAGATCAGAGGCACGCCGAGGTGTACGCCCGGGAAATCGCAGCGGCGCTGCACATGCTCGACCTGCTCGTGGTCGAGCGCGCCGCAACCTGCGAGCAGGTGTCCCAGAGCATGAGCGCTGAAATGGAGCGACCGATTGCAGAACTCCGATCGATGGCGGAGTCCATCGCGTCTGGGGGCGATGCCGAGCTTGCCGAGCGGCTGAGCCGCATCGTGTCGGACCTGACCAGCCGGGTGGCTGCGTGCGCTGCTGGCCCAAAATCGGTCATCGACGCCGAGCATGAACTCCACACCATTCAGCAGGATCCAGCGTTGGAAGGCCGACGGATACTCGTCGTGGACGACGAAGACCGCATTCGCACCGAGGTCTCTCAGGTTCTCACGCAACTCGGCTGCCTCGTGGTCGCGTGCGAAAGCGGTGAGACGGCCTTTCATGCGATTGAAACCAGTGGCAGCTTCGCGATGGTCGTCTCCGACATCAGGCTCCCGGACGCCAGCGGATACGAAGTCTTCACCCGGAGCCGGGCCGCCCAGCCGGATGTCCCGGTCGTCCTGATGACCGGATTTGGCTACGACCCCGACCACACGATCGTCCGGGCGAGCGCCGACGGCGTTCAGGGCATTCTGCTCAAGCCCTTCCGCACGTCGCAGCTCATCGAAGCCGTCCGCAATGCGTTGTGCATCGCCGCGGCGGACCAGTCCAAGTGAAGCCCTCACACGCGGAGGGCCGTTACAAAGCGGTCGTCACCAAACTCGTCCTTCAGAACGCGGGCGTCTCGCCAATCGCCGGACCCGGCTGCCAACGCACATGCCGCCCGGGCGTGATGATCGTCCGTCTCGACGACCAATAGGCCCTCGCTTCGCACGTAATCCGGTGCCTGACTGAGAAGCCTCCGCACAACATCCAGCCCGTCGGGTCCGCCGCGAAGCGCCTTCTCCGGCTCCCATGCTCGGACGTTCGTGGCAAGTTTGGACCACCGGGCATCGTCGATGTAGGGAGGATTCGAGACGAGCACATCCACCGATTCGACGAGCGGACCACAGAGGTCGCCTTGGACGACGCTCACCCTGTCGGCCACACCGTGTGATTCGGCGTTGGTTCGGGTCAGTTCAAGGGCGGCCGGCTCGCAATCGATCGCCACAACCTCCGCAGACGGCTGCTGCAAGGCGATGGTGACCGCGATGCACCCGCTTCCGGTGCCAACGTCGACCACACGAAGTGGATCGGGCCGTGCGTCGGGGTCAAGCCCCCGGTGCCACGTCAGCACGTGCTGGACGAGCGTCTCGGTGGCCGTTCTCGGGATGAGCACGCCTGGGCGAACTTCGAAGATCCTGCCCAAAAATCCTGCCTGCCCGATGAGGTACTGAACCGGCTCATGGTTTCCGGCACGGGTCACCAGTTCACGAAGGGTCAATCGCTCCGACTCGGAGGCCGGCCGTTCCAGATCCGTGTAGAGATGAATGGGGTCTGTTCCAACGGCCGAGGCGACCAGCCAGCGTGCCACAAGCAGCGGCTCATCGACTCCCCGCTGCGAGAGATGCCCCTCGATCCAATCGAGCAGGTCTCGCGTCGTCCACGATCGGCCCGACTTGGATGGGGCAGGTGCCGTCACGGAGCGCAGGGTACCATGCGGGGCTCCAGTTCCCCTTCGAACCGGCAGCTTGTCGCGGTTCGGCGGGGCGGCCTGCAACAGGACCGACCCATGCGCGTATTCATGCTCGGCTGGGAATTCCCGCCCTACATCACAGGTGGTCTCGGCACGGCCTGCTACGGGCTCACGCGCGCGATGGACGCCCGCGGCATGGCGATCACTTTCGTCATGCCAGGCGCCACCGATCCAAATGCGTCGGCGCACGTCGATCTGCTCAGCCCGCAGACGGTTGAACCGACTCCGTCAATGCCAGGCGCAGAGATCACTTCGACGGGTGGAACCGCATCCGCCGCGGACGGTCCTGCGGATCCCGACCGGCCACAACCCACGACTCCGGCGGCCCCCACACCCGAGGCGGCGTCATTCTCTGACGACGTCGAATTCGTACACCTGCCGGTGCAGCTGCGGCAACCGTATGAATGTGCTGAGGCTGACGTGCCGGTTGCCGAGATCGGGCGCGCGTCGGCGGCGCCGCAGGTTGAAGCCGCCGCGGACAATGGACCTGCGATCAGGCCACCGAACGCCGCTGGGGAACCGGACGAAGGCGACCCGGGCACGCCCTCATCGCCACCAGACACGAAGACGGATTACTCCGGCGACGTGATGACCGAAGTCAGGCGATTCGCTTCGTTTGCAGGTTCAGCCGCCAGAACGCGGGACTTTGACGTGGTGCACGCCCACGACTGGATGACCTATCCAGCCGGGCTTGAGGTCGCGAGGCGATCGGGCAGGCCGCTGGTGGTCCATGTCCACTCGACCGAGTTTGACCGAAGCGGCGAGCAGGTCAATCAGCAGATCTACGACATCGAGCGGCGAGGCATGCATGGCGCCATGCGGGTTGTCACGGTATCGCGACTCACACGCAACATCGTGATTCGGCGATACGGCGTCAATCCTGACAAAGTCACGGTCGTCTACAACGGTGTGGCCATCGACCCCATCGCAGCCGGCGTACGTCCGATCGGCCGGCGAGAAAAGATCGTGCTGTACTTTGGCCGAATCACGCGGCAGAAGGGGCCCGAGTACTTCATCCGCGCGGCGGCGCGTGTGCTTGAGGTCGAACCCGACGTCCGATTCATCGTCGCCGGATCGGGCGATCTCTACCGCCGCTGCATCGAGTTGGCCGCAGAGCTTGGAATCGGGCAGCACTTTCTGTTCACAGGTTTCCTCCGCGGGCCGGACATTGACAAGGTGTTCGCAATGGCCGACCTCTTTGTGATGCCCTCTGTGTCCGAACCCTTCGGCATCGCCCCGCTCGAGGCCATGGGCCACGATCTTCCGGTACTCATTTCGAAGTCGTCGGGTGCAAGCGAGGTTCTGACCCACGCACTGAAATGCGACTTCTGGGATACAGAGGCGATGGCTGACAAAATCGTCGCCGTCCTGCGTCACCCGCCCCTGGGCCAGACGCTCCGCCGTCATGGGGTCATCGACATTCGTAGGCTCACATGGGCCGACGCGGCCGCACGGTGTGAGCAGGTCTATGAAGAAGTGACGGAAGCCATGGCTCCGGGCACAGCCTGACCAGGGTCGCTGGCAGCATCTCTATACTTCACGCCCATGCCGCTCTTTACACGACGTACCAAGTCGCCATCAGCATCAACCGTTCCCAGAGGGACCAGCCCGTTCGGGCGAGACGTCGAGGAGGCGGCCGCACGCATTGGCACAGCGTTGATCGGGGAGGCCGACAGGCATGGGAAGGGGCTGCTCTCAGCCGCCTTCTGGTCCGACAAGTTGATGGACTGGGCCATGAAGGATGAAGCCTTCAAGGTGCAGTTGTTCCGGTTCGTGGACTGCTTCCCGTCACTCGGCACAAAGGAAGACGTCCACGAGCATCTCGACGATTACCTGACCCAGCCGGGTGTGACGCTTCCGCCGGGATTGGGACTCGGATTGAAGGCCGGAGGATTCGCCAAGGGCGCGATGACCAAGACGGTCTCCGGTCGAATCGAGGCGATGGCAAAGCGGTTCATCGCCGGAACGGACGCAGCCTCGGCGCTTCCCATGCTCCGACGACTGTGGAACGACGGGATGGCCTTCTCAGTCGATCTCCTCGGCGAAGCCTGCGTCAGCGACCGCGAAGCGGCGGTCTACCAGCAGCGTTACCTCGACCTCGTGGACAATCTCCCCGAGGACGTCGCGGCGTGGCCCGACAATCCGACGCTCGAGCGTGATCACATTGGCGTCGTGCCGAGGGCCAACGTGTCCATCAAGATCAGTTCGCTCTACGCCCGAACAGATCCCATCGATACGGCCGGCTCCGTTGATGGCCTGGTCCAAGCCCTTCAACCCATACTGGAGCAGGCTGGACGGCGAGGAGTCCTGGTCAACTTTGACATGGAGCACGAGGCCCTCAAGGACCTCACGCTCGACCTGTTTCAGCGCTGCTGTGAA
>CAZSSV010000141.1:0-6545 GCA_964609425.1 uncultured Isosphaeraceae bacterium
ATCGACGGTGGAGCACCTCATCGGCGGCGCTGATGCGGGCCATCTTTGGATCCTGGCAGGCAGCGAGATGCCGGCGCTGATGGGCGAAGTCAGGTCGGTGGACGAACTGATCATCGTGACAGGTGCGAATCAAGCCGCTGTTGTCGGGGCGTACCGTCTTGCCAAGCAGGTGGTGACGGCTGCGGCAGACGGGGTGGGTGTCGGTGTGATCATCGCAGGATCACCGCATGCGGTTGCTGAGGACGTCTGGCACCGACTTGACCAGACGCTTCGCGGCCATTTGTCTGTGGAGCCTCGTCTGGCCGGGGTCCTGCCGCAGTTGGATGTGGCGACCAAGTCTGAACAGACCACGGTCCCCATGCCCTCGGGTGGCGCGGCCGTGGTGTTTGACGCCATTCGGACGCGAGGTGGCGACTCGGCGCCGATCGAGGCGCCCGTGACACGGGTTGACACCGTCGCACCACCCATGGAGCCTCCGCGACCTGCCGCGATCTCCGAGCTCGGCGAGCGGCCCGCCCAGCCGTCCAACGAGGACGCGAGGCCCACGCTTCCTGCTGGCCTGAAGGCGGTCGCAGTGGTGACGCCGCTGCCAGACGCGATCCGGCTGGCGTTTGATGCATCTGGAAGAACCCATCTGGTTGCCGAGGAGTCCGACATGGGCGTGTTGGAGGCGGCCCGCCGCTGGGCTGTCAGTCACGTGCCATTGTTGTCCGCTGCGATCCCTGAGATTGACGCCCAGGCTGAGGTGGTCTGTGATGTGCTGGTCGATGACTACCACCGCGCTGCGGCGCTCGCGGGCGGCCCGTGGGCGGTCCACTTGGTGCACGCGGGCGGTGTGCTGGCTGTTCCGAAGCCCGCATCGACCCCGTTCGGCGGCTTCTGACCCCATTCCAGAAGGCAGGCCTTCCTGTCATTGCCGCCCTGCAACTGGTGCGGTACCGTTCTCAAATGGCTCAACAGGACCGATCTCGCCTGACCTCGCGCGGCCGTCTGACGGCTGCTTTCGTGGCGATTGCGGCGGCATCACCCCTGGTGACCGCGGCCGTTCTGACGCCGTCGGCGAGCGGCATTGGAACCCACCGTGCGCTCGGGCTGCCGGCCTGTGGCTGGCAGACCAGCATGGGGCTTCCCTGCCCGACCTGCGGGATGACGACCGCCTTTTCACACGCGGCCCGAGCCGACTTTCTCGCCGCCGCGATGACGCAGCCGGCTGGATTGCTCGCCAGCGTACTCGTCGCCATGACGGCCCTTGGCGGACTGTACGCGGCGCTCAGTGGTGCTCCGATGCAGCGGGCCGCGGGCTGGTTCATGCAGCCAGCGTTCGTGTGGACAACCATCGGCGTTCTGCTGGCGGGGTGGGGCTGGAAGCTGACCCAACTGGGGGGTGTCGGATGAGTCGATGGTGGATGCTGGCCGCTGCGAGTCTGAGCCTGGCCACTGCGGGATGCTCGGCAATTCTGCCGGCGATCAGCGCAGCGCTCGGCGCGAGCCAGGCCGGCGTCATCGGCGCTGCGGGCGCTGCCCAGAACTTTGAGTACCAGAAGCTGATCGAGGTGCTGCCGCGGTACGACGGGCTGGAGCATCAGTCCGTCGCCATCCTGGTTGATGCGCCACTCGATCTGCAATACACCAAGCCGGACCTCATCGACCACGTGGCCGGGGGCTTGGCGACCAGACTGCAGGAGCACGTTCCGGGCATCTCGATCAAGCATCCCGTCGAGGTTCGGAACTGGCAGTTCACCACGCCCCAGTGGAACGCGCTTGCCTTTGGGGAAATGACCGAAGCGTTGCTTGTCGATCGCATTGTGCTCGTTGATCTTCAGGAGTTTCGGTTGCATCCGCGGGGCAATCGATGGTTGTGGGAGGGTCGCTGCCGGGCTGCGGTCGGAGTGCTTGAGGGCGACGGATACGACACCGATTCCTACGCCGACCTCTGGGAGGTCTCAGCAGCCTTCCCCGACATTGAGGGGATTGACCGCGATTCAGCGTCGGAGTGGGAGATTCAGACTGGGCTGTTGTCTGAATTCGTCAAACGCACCAGTTGGCTCTTCTACACCCATCTGGAGCCCAAGCATCCCGACAAGTACAACAAGGCGCTGGACCCGGAGATGGAGTTGTGAAGATCCGCACATGGATGGGGCTGGTGCTTGTGATTGGCGGTGGAGGATCGATGGGCGGGTGCAACGTCGCTCAAGCGGTCGAGACCATCACACGACCTGATCCGGTCGTCGAAGCGAAGTTCGATTTGGCCCCTGGCCCGGCTGTCATCATGTTCGATGATCAGCGGAGCGTCGTGACACCTGTGCGGCTGCGACGTGACGTGGCTGAAGAGGCCACGGTGGTGCTCATGGAGTGTGCGGACATGAGTGAGATGATCTCGCCCATGGACGCCATGCGACTGGCCCACAAGCTGGATCGCAAAGGTCGGGCCTCGATCAGCGCCGTGGGCAAGGGTGTCGGTGCCAACCAAGTGATTTACGTGGAACCCATCGTCTTCTCGGTGCCGGCTATCGTGGGAACATCTGAGCCAAGAGCGGTTTTCCGCGTCAAGGTCGTCGAGTCTGCAACCAGCACGCGACTCTGGCCGAGCGATGATGAGGGCGGCGCGGCCGGGTGGGGGGTGCAGGTCGTGATGACCCGGGATGAGGCGATGAGACTCGCGGCCCAGAGTAACGCTGCCGTCATGCGGGAGTTGGCGCGTCGCAGTGGGGATGAGATCGCCCGGTTGTTCTGTGATACCGCGTACAGCCAGCATGGCAATCGACTGCTCTTGCAATGACGCTTGCCGCGCACGTCGTGTCGGGTGTGTGGTCAAGGCTGCATCCCACTCGGTTGGCGGCGGCGACTGCCTGGGCTTCCCAGCGGGGTGAGAGACTCGTATCGCTTGGCTGCGGGTGCCGTCACTGTGACCTCGTGATACCGATGCCTGCCGGCCGGCTGAGCGTTGCGGCGGCCACGCTTGGACGTTGGTGTTCAGAGATGATCGGCCCGGATGGAATGCTCATCGCGTGGGACGAGGAATCGGCTGCGGTCGCCGCGGAAACGTCCCAGCCCATCGGCGTGATGCTCGATGGCCTTGCTGGAGGTGCCGCAGCCCGAACCGTGGCCATGGTGCTCGCCGATCGCCACGCCTCGCTGCTCGCGGCGTCGCCGGCTGTGCAGCGGGTGCTCGGTGTGGATGGCGTACAGGCCGTGCCAATGGCCGCTTGGCCGCCGCGCGAGCGTGGCGAGCGTCCGCTGGATGCATCACTCCACGTGCACCTTGCGGGCGAACCGATGAACGCCGATCACTGCAGATCGCTCGTGCCGCTGCTGGGAAAGCTTCGCTTGCTCGGGCGGTCCGTGTCGATTCGAATTGCTGGAACTCCTGAGCGGGTGATGCATGTTGTGGACATGCTTGCGTCGCTGGGCGTGACCGATGTGCGATGCGGGCCGCCTGGCATACTCGAGGCCGATCTGCGTCGTGGCGATCTTGTCTGGTGCGGCGGAGTGGTCAGCGGCTCCCAGCTCGTGCAGCCAGTGTGTCCGGCGCTTGCAGCATGGGCTGCGGGAGGTGTGGTGCTGCTGCCCGCCGAGCATCCTGCAGAGGCGCTGCTTGGGAACCTCGGCGACGTGATCTTGAATGTCGATACCCAATCGGATGCAGCCGTGCGGAGGTTGGACGCGTGCATCGCTTCGGCGCGGTCCAGCGATCGCAGCGGCCGTGCCAGCCAGTGGGTCGAGTCCCTTGAGGCTGTGCTGGCATCAGCGGTCAGTTGCGGACCAATGCCTGCGTGAAGGTCTGTGCCGCATCGTGGTACAGGGTTCGCAGGAGCGTGGCCGGGAGCGACTTGCCCCTGAGAACGGGGGCATCCATCGGGCCGAAGCGTTCGGGATCGACCAGTTCGAGGTCTGGATCTGCAATGGGAGACTCCCCCAACCACCGTGTTTCCAGGAGCGTTCGCAGCGCCCAGTACCGGCTGGCGTAGAGGTCAAACGCCTCGGCGGCGCTTGCGGACTGGCTTGACCGCCCCATGCCGTCCGTGGCCGGGCTGACATGCTCGTCCTGTGTGACGATGTCGGAACCGAAGAGCACCCGTCCGGACCAGCGTGAAAGGAATGCAACCAGTGCGTCCCGGTCATGTTTTGAGAGTTCCCTCACCATCCACTTGGTCGCGCTGGTGTCCAGATGCAGATTGGGGTGGCGCTCAAGCAGCGCATCGAGTTTGTCGAGATCCTCGGGCCATCCGCCCATGTGGGCGGCGATCCACGGGACGGGGAAGGCTTCAAGCGCCCGTTGCAGCGGACCGTACTGGTCCATCTTGGAGCCGTACCATCCGCTGTTGGCATAGCGTGTGGCGAACCACGTGTCGGGATCGGCGATGTGGGTCATGATCCCCATCCCGAGGTCGCACGCCGCCTGCATCTGGCGTTGACGCCATGGCCCGTCCAGCGACATGAGATGGTCGCATCCCGCGTCTCGAGCCATGTCCATCGCCCGAGGCGCGGACCAGAACTTGACGACCCGCGCCCCGTGCCCGGCAAACGACTCCAGTGCGTCGAGGAAGCCTGGGCCCATCGCATGGATCGGGTCCGAATCTCTGAAATTTGGAACGGCGATGAAGCTGACCGCGTCGCCCATCACGTCCCGCACCGCCTCGACGTCTGCGAGCGGCGTCATACTCCAGGTGTGCCCAACTCCGAATCGCCGCGCGGCGTCCGCATAGATGCGAGTGCCGTGCGCGCCTCGCAGGTGCGTGTGGACATCGACGATCGGGACCGGAGGCGGCCCGAGGCACTCGGCGGCCTCGATGTAGTTCCATCCAAGCCGATTGGAGGGTGTGGCAGCGGCTGGCATGGGCGTCATGGTAGAACCGCCGGTGGCGCCTGCGGGTGTCAGTTCGGGGATACGACCGCGGCTTCCCGCGTGATCAGCTGGACCTGCTCGAACTTCTCGCAGCAGCCCACTGCCAGAACCTGCCCGAGGTAGATTCGATGCGATGCGTCTGGCGCCAGGTGGCCGACCAGTGCGCAGTCGAGCCAGAACAGCCCACGCCTGAGAATCGGGCAGCCCGTCTGGGCCGTCGTCAGCCGCATCCCGACAAAGGGGTCTTCGCTCCGTGGTGGGGGCGGAGAGAACCTGCGAGGGATGAGTCGGTCCGCAGGGTCCAGTGCCGTGAGGGCGAAGGTGCGGCCGTCTCGGATGAGTGGTTCAATCTCGGTGCCCTTTGGAATGGCCACGCTGACGAGCATGGGCTCGTCGCTGCATTGCTGCACCCATCGCGTCACCAGGCCGGTCCGTGCCTCATCGACACAGCCAGTCAACAGGAATGGATGCTGTGGCATCATTCCGGCAATACGTTGTTCCAGGGCGGCATCCATGCAGCGCGGCTCCATTGGCCCACAGCCCGATCGGGTGGGCCGTTCAGTGTGCGCCGAAACCGGGGCGGGGCAACCGGGAAAACGGGTCTCCGATCGTGCGGGGCGCACCTTTCCGCTGCGGCGTTCGGGATCTGTCAGGGTGAGGTCGTTCGTCCCGTGCGGGCTGGGGGGCCAATTTGTACGAAAAATGGAGGTGAGTGTTGTGAAGTGGGGGAGAGTGGGGTACTGTCCCAGCCGACAGGGATGAGGTGGCCGCGACCCATGACAAACGGAGTGCATGACGCTGCGGCCTGGCTGTGCCAACGAGGAATTGTCCGTGCTGTTTACCGGCGAGTACGAGCACACGATCGATGCGAAGTCGCGGCTGGCGATTCCAGCCGAGATTCGCGCCGGACTCGAGGCCGCCCACCACGGCACCGCGTTCTACGTGGCACCCGGGACCGCAGACACGCTGTGGCTCTGGCCCGAGCGGCTGTTCGAGAAGATGGCAGCGGCGAGCGAGGCATCGTTGCTGCCCGACGAGGACTTGCTGGAGTTCGAGGAGCTCCTCTATTCACAGGCCTGTCGCGCGGACTTGGACAAGGCCGGGAGAATTCGAATACCCGAGCGACTTCTGACGATGGCTGGTCTTGGCTCGTCGGTCACGCTTCTGGGTGTCAAGGACCATCTGGAACTTCGCGACCCGCAGCGGTGGGCGCGGCAACGCGACGACAAACTCGCAAAGCAATCAGACATCATGATGCGTGCTCGCAGGGCCATGCAACGCACGCGCAACGAGGAGACGCCATGACTCAGGTATCGCTCGCGTCGGACTGACGGGCGACCTGCAACGGTACACAGGCGGTAGGCAGCACGGACGCTTCTCGCCACGAGCCTCGCCATGGACGGCACGCTCGCAGGGGGGCGTCCGATCCGCCGACCGGAACCCGGCGGATCGGACGACTCCCGGTGTACCCCGCGAGCCAAGGATGGCTCGCGATTGACGGTGGCACGCACCACGCGGCATGGATCGCCGTGTGCCCCGTCGACCCCGCAGGCTTGGCCTGCGGAGGATTCTCGACGGTCCCCCGTTCAGGGTGGACCGATCCCTTCCCGGTTCGTGACGCGTCCCACCACGCGTCACGAACTTTTTTTGAGCAGTCCGCGGTCGGGGGCCGCCCCGCGCGGGGCGGGCCACCAGCGTC
>CAZSSV010000142.1:0-6538 GCA_964609425.1 uncultured Isosphaeraceae bacterium
CCTCGTCCAAAAAGGCCTCGTCCAAAAAGGCCTCGTCCAAAAAGGCCTCGTCCAAGACGTCGACCGCCAAGAAAGCGCCATCGAAGAAGGCGACCAGCAAGAAATCGACATCGGCCAGCAAAGCAGCCACACCACGGCGACGAACCCGCCGCACGGTGATGGAAGCAGCCCTCTCCAGCGAAGCGGACCGAGACGGCTACGTGGTCGTCAATGGGCGGCGGGTCCGCCGCATCGCCGTCGACACGGCCGTGACCTCGACCAGGCGGAAAGCCACACCCAAGTCCACGGCAAAGGCAGCTACCCGCCCACGGAAGCCCGCGAAGTCCCGCCTGACCTCCGATGACCTCAAAGACTTCCGCAGGCTCCTGCTCCAGAAGCGGCGAGAGGTCTTGGCCGCGCTGGACTCCCTGGAAACCGAGGCCCTTCGCACGAATTCGGGCGAAACCTCCAGCATGCCCATTCACATGGCGGACGTCGGCTCGGACGCCTACGAGCAGGATCTCATGCTCGGCATTTCAGCCTCCGAGCGAGAACGAATCATCGAGATCGATGCCGCCCTGAAGCGAATCGCCGACGGTGTGTATGGCATCTGCGAAGAGAGTGGCAAGCCCATCCGAAAGGCGAGGCTCCGTGCCAAACCCTGGGCGAGAATGACGATCGATACAGCCCGCGAGCAGGAACGCACCGGGCGTCGCCGGTGACGTCTGCGACTCCGGTGACGTCGACGACTCGCCCGCAGCGACCGGCATGCACATCGGCTGGAGCGTGGACGCTTCTGGCGGCCGTTGTCCTGGCCGGACTGGCACTTGACATTGGCACCAAGCGGTGGGCATTCGCGACCGTCGCTGCGACTCCGGTGAACATCGATCGAGCAGCGGCCCTCTCAAACCCCGGCTACGCCCCCATCCCACCCCACGAGGGCGTGCATGCCCTTCCTGGCGACCTTCTGGACTTTCAATTGGTGCTCAACAGCGGCGCGGTGTTCGGCATCGGAGCGCATCAGCGGTGGTTCTTCATCGGCTTCAGCGTGGTCGCCGTCGCCGTGGCGGTCTGGCTATTCGGCTGGCGAACGGATGCGCGACAGCGTGTCCTGCACATCGGCATCGCATTGATCCTGGCCGGTGCGCTTGGCAATCTG
The DNA here is from genome assembly GCA_964609425.1 of uncultured Isosphaeraceae bacterium. Taxonomy (GTDB): domain Bacteria; phylum Planctomycetota; class Phycisphaerae; order Phycisphaerales; family SM1A02; genus UBA12567. The sequence goes on from CAZSSV010000142.1 coordinate 1,139, forward strand.
TGGGACCGGCTGCTCGTGGGGCGGGTGCGGGACTTTCTGCACATGTTGCCGGGATGGGAACTGCCATTTGGAGTCACCTGGCCCGGAGGGTCAGCCGAACTGTGGCCGTGGGTTTTCAACATCGCCGACGTCATGCTCCTGACGGGCATGGGTCTGGTGATGGTGGACATGTGGGTGCGAGACCGGCGAGCGAGTCACGCGGCCACCTCGGAGCCATCCTGAGCAACCGAGCAATCGGGCTGAGAGGATTCGAACCTCCGACCTTCTGACCCCCAGTCAGACGCGCTAACCAAGCTGCGCTACAGCCCGTGGACGGCGCATGGTACTCGACAGCCGGATCTGAGCCAACGGGAAGACGCATCGCCCGCCCGCGCGGATCGTGGGGCGTGCTCAGGTGGCCCTCCAACGACAACGGCCTGAGCCTTGCGGCTCAGGCCGGAACGGACAGGGTGGGATTCGAACCCACGGTACGAAAAAATCGTACACGGCATTTCCAGTGCCGCACCTTCAGCCGCTCGGTCACCTGCCCTGTGAGCGGCGGATTGTAGGTCGGACACACCGGCGGCGGCAACCGAAGCGTCATCCCCTACCCTTCATGCATGTCCGGCCCGGCCATCAACGGCTTTCTCATTCTCGACAAGCCCGTCGGCCCCTCATCGATGCGGGCCGTGGCCGTCGTCCGCCGACGCGCGGGGGGCGTGAAGACCGGCCACGGCGGCACGCTCGATCCGCGAGCCAGCGGCGTGCTCGTGCTCGGGCTGGGCCGGGCCACCCGGCAACTTGAGCAGATCGTGGCGACCGCGAAGCGATACGAAACCGAGGTCGACTTGTCCATTCGTACCGCCACGGACGACCTCGAAGCCGAACCGGTCCACGTCGACGTCGCAGCGCCGCCGGCCGAGTCCGCGATGTGCGACGCCCTCACCCAGTTTCGCGGCGACATCATGCAGGCCCCCCCGGCTTTCAGCGCTGTCAAGATCGGGGGGCGTCGCGCCTACGCGCTTGCCCGAAAGGATCAACCCGTCGAGATCCCCCCACGGCCGGTCCGAGTCGATCGCATCGAGTTGCTCGCCTACGACTGGCCGATCGCGCGATTCGACATTGCGTGCGGCAAGGGTTTCTACGTCCGATCGTTCGCGAGAGACCTCGGAACGGCGCTCGGCACTGGCGGCTGCTGCGCATCAATACGCCGGACCGCAGTAGGCCCCTTCACACTTGAGGAAGCAACGCATCTCGATGACGTACCAGATCCGCTCGAATCGGCGCATGTCCTCGACATCAACGCGGCCATCGCGCGCATCGAAGCGCCCGCCTGAGGATCAACGCCGGGACCGCCCCTGACTGGACCCCCGCTTGACGCTGCGCCGACCAGGGGAGAACGCGCTGCTGGCGGCGGCCGCGTGAGGGCGTCAGCGCGACACGGACCCGCGCCTTCCGCGGCGACCGGCGCGGCGGCCAATTGGAGAGGAGTCATACGGACGTCGATACAAGTCGCGAGGCGAGGCCGCCCAACAGACCGGGGCGGGTTCGGGGAGATACAGGCCGGACATCATGAGCCGGTAGATGATCTCAATCGCGCAGTTCGACTGTCCAATACGCTTCATTCAGAAAGACCTTCCATGCTTCGTAGTGACGGCGCCGTAGCCTGACCGACCGGTCCGGGCACGTCTTCGGCCTCCGCGGAGTACGCACGAGCGACATCCCGGCTTCGCGGGGCGTTTGACTTCCCTTTCTCGCATTGCACCGCACGCAGGCGCACACGAGATTCGTCCAACTGTTCTCGCCGCCGCGTGACTGCGGCTGCACGTGATCGATCGACAGTTCCGCCGTCGGGAATCGCCTGCCACAGTATTGACACGTGTTCCCATCCCGCGCGTACAGGTTTCGCCGGTTGAGGGGGACGTGGTGATCGGGGACGCGATTGCAGCAATGCACACGGATGATGCGGGGCACCGCTACCATCGAGGACGCCGTGCGGATCCAGTCGTACTTGGACGCTTCGTACCGACGCTGCAACTCCGCGACCTCAAGCCACGACGAGACGTCGAATTGCTCCCAGCGACCGTCTACGACCGAGATGACCTCGGCGACCCGGCGAAAGAGAAGAACAAAGGCCTGACGAACGGGCACAATACGCGTCGCCGCGTACCCACGGTTGAGTACCAGAACCGGGTCATCGAGAAAGCTCGTCAGTGCCGTCATGCGTGGTCGGCTTCGCCTGATCGTGGCCGGCGAGGCCGAGTAGGTCCTCCTTGCCATCACGTATATCGGACGATCCCCGCCCGATCAACACGCGAATTGACGGCATCCCAGTACAAGTCCTGCGTGAACCCGTCAGAGACATCATGCGCCCAAAAACGACGGCGGCCAGTTCCGATCTGGAACCAGCCGCCGGGATTTCGGGTCGCTTCGGGCCTCTCAGCCTCGATCAGGGCAATTCTAGGAGTTCGACATCAAACACCAGCGTGGCGTTCGGGGGAATTGGGCCGCCCGGCGTGCCCCGCTGTCCATACCCAAGGTCCGAGGGAATGACGAGCTTCCGCTTCCCGCCGACCTTCATGGAGCCGACACCCTCGGTCCACCCTGGAATCACCCTGTTGAGTGGAAAGTCGATCGGTTCACCGCGATCGACACTGCTGTCGAACTTGGTGCCATCGACGAGGTAGCCGGTGTAGTGGACCCGTACCGTGGTGGCGGGGCCAGCCGGGGCCTCGCCCTCGCCTTGGACCAGATCGAACCAGGCAAGACCGGTGTCGCTGCGTTGGGCAGCGGCTTGGCCCGTCGACGCTCCGGGTAGATCATCCTTGGCTTCCAGACATTGATCCACACTCATGGCCAGCTCCTCCGCTCGTTTGCGTTGGTCTTCGAACTTCTTGGCGGCGGCCACTTGCGCCGCTCTCCACGTCTTTTCATTGGAAGTCGCGCCCTTGGTCGCAGCTTCGGCTTGGGCGGGGGTGATCGCCCGCACCGACTCAATCACAACCTCGTCGACCGGCACGTTGGGAAAGGGCCGGCCATCGGCGTCGTTGACCTCATGGACGGGCGTGTCCTTGATCGCATCTAGGACGTCTTCTCCCGAAACGACCTCGCCGAAGACCGCGTAGGCGGCACCGTCTCGCTGTGGACGATCGAGCTGGCCATTGTCACGAACGTTGATGAAGAACTGGTTGGTGCCCGAACTCGGATTGCCACCGACCCTGGCCATGGAAATGGTTCCACGGCGGTTCTTCAGCCCATTTTGCCACTCATTGACGATACCGGGTCTGGTGTCACGTTTGGTGAGGTCCGAATCAAACCCCCCTCCCTGCACCATGAAGTTTGACATGACTCGATGAAAAATGGTCCCGTCGTAGGCGCCATCACCCACGTACTCCATGAAGTTCGCGCACGTGACGGGGGCCGCAACCGGGTCGAGCATGAGCACCATGTCGCCCTTGCTGGTCTTCATCTCCACGTACTGCATGGGTGAGGCGGCAGGGTCAACGCCAGCCTCGCCACCAAACCCGGCGGCAGCCGGCACGCAGATGGCTGCTGCCAAAATGATCGATCGTCGCATGGTCATCCTCATGTATTGATGGGGGTCGAAGTGCCTGAATCCACCCCGGAACACACCATCCTACGCGGGTCGGCGCAGGCGTGTTCAGCCCGCGTGATCCGTTGGCGTGTCCGACAGGCGAGCGACAATCTCCTCCACGGTCACGAGGGGCCCGCTCCCCATGCCGGGGCACGGTGTTTGAGCCCGCACGGCGTCCCACGCGCCCTCCGTAGCGAGGTTTTCTGGCCAAAACGGCCATGTTCTGCACTGCCTCGGACGAGCGGCATAGAGCCGGCACCCGGCCCGCCCGTCCGCATCGCGCGTCAGAAAGACGCAGTCCATTCCCCCTGGGCCCTTCTGCTCCGTGAGCGACCAGTGCCCGTTGAGCCGGCGGGCGTACCGCCGGTGAAACGTCGCCTCACTGACGCCGAGAACTGCCGCCATCGCGACGCCTTCCTCCGCATCGAACCACACCGCCCCTGGAGGACCGGTGCAGCAGTTACCGCACCTGCTGCATTCGAATCGAAGTCCCTGGGCGTACCACGGGCCATCGCCACGTTCAGCCATCTCGGCCATCCCAGCCGCCCGGGGCGGTCCCGAGTACCTCGACCTGATACAGCAGGACGCCATCGCCGGCCAGGGGAGTCGAGAGCGCGTCCAGTTCGGGAGGTCGGTTGTCCAAGGCGACGCGATCCAGATTGAGCACTTCGATCAGTTCCCACTCTTCGTCGGAGCCGATGTGATCGCGAATCATCTGTGACATCACCCGGCGGCACGTCGCCACGCCCCAGATGGTGGCCTGCCCGATCCTCCGGCCGGCGGGGTCTTCCTGATCGACCTGCGCAAGCCCACGCCACAGCGTCAGTCCAATGTCCCGGCCACGGGCGTCGAGGTTTCGATCGGGGTCGTCATCGAGTCGAAGCTGCCATGCCAGTCGCAGTTCCTGAAGCAGGTGGTCCGAATCGAGCATGGCGCCCGGCCGTTGTTCAAGCACGCCCCGCAGCGACAGGTCCGCAATGGACCGAACAGGCTGAATGTCCTCGTCGTGCCGCCGCTCGATACCAAAGCGACGCAGCATCTTCTCGATGACACCCAGGCCGCCCGTCTCGACGTGCACGATGATGCGTTTGTCGGGATCGAGAAAGATCTCGAGAAAGGGGGACGGCGTGTTGACGCCTGCGCCAAGCATGGCGTCCTCCATGAGGATGGGCTCAAACAGGTCCCATGCACCCCGAAACCGGTCCACATCGACTTCGTCACCGATGAAAACATCCACCTCGCGGTAGGCATCTCGGCTGCCTAACTCGAGCAGGCCACAGACGCGGCGAGGAAGCAGCCGAAACAACTCGTGCAGCAGCGGCCGCACCAGTTCCTGAGACACCGCGATGGTGTAACTCAGCGTCTCGGGGTGCGTCTCATCGGCCTCGAGTACGCCGCGTGACCAGCCGGCAGCGCGCGGCCGCTGGCCGCCCGACTCGACGCCAAGCGGATACGCAAACCCGCGCTCCACGACGCGAGCCAGGTCGCTTCGGATTCGGAACGGTGCCTCCATGGCCCGCATGGTATGACCACCACCGCCGCCGAGCGTGCCCCCTATGATGGCCGCCGTCCATTTCAGACGAGACGGAGATGTGTATGCAGGAGTCCAGGGACGCGGGTGCTGCCAAGACGGGGAGAACGCACTGGGGCAGTCGGACCGGCTTCATCCTCGCCGCAGCGGGGTCTGCCGTCGGGCTGGGGAACATATTTGTATGCCGGTGTGGGTACGATCTCAGAGAAGAGTCCTTCCCTGGCCGCTTTGGCCGCTTTGGCTTGGGAATTGGCGGCAAACTTGTCCTGATCTTCCCTTGAGATGTCGTAGCGAC
>CAZSSV010000143.1:0-6492 GCA_964609425.1 uncultured Isosphaeraceae bacterium
CAACCACGGCGGTTGCGGGTCTGGACCCGCAACCGCCGGGGTTGTACAAGGCGGGCTTCAGCCCGTACGACGTCATCGAGGAGTACCTGAGGCCCGCCCGCATCGTGGAGCAGGGCGAAGTTGTGGTGCGTGAGGCGCTGAGCGAGGCTGTCCTGATCGACTTTCCTGAGACCGGCGTGCTGGAGGCGTTCAACACAGATGGTCTGCGGAGCCTGACGGAAACGCTCAAGGTGCCGAACATGCTGGAGCAGACGCTTCGCTACCCCGGGCACCGAGACCTTGCGTGGGCGATTCGAGAGACCGGGCTTCTGAGCGAAACGCCGATCGAGGTGGGTGGGTCCATGGTCGCGCCGAGGGATGTGACGTGCCAGGTGCTCTTTCCGCATTGGTCATTCGAGCCCGGAGAAGTTGATCTCACGGTGATGCGAGTTGAAGCGACCGGGCTGCTTGAGGGCGTTCCCACGCGCCTGCGATGGGACTTGTATGACCAGCGCGATCCTGAGACGGGATGGACGAGCATGGCAAGGACGACGGCCTTTCCCGCGACCATCATGGCGCGGATGATTGAGTCAGGCGTGGTCGATTCGCCGGGCGTGCACCCGCCGGAGAAGCTCGCCGCGAACGATGTCGTGGTGGAGACCATGTTTCGAGCGCTGGAAGCACGCGGCGTGACCTATCGGTACGACGTTAGGCCGATCGACACCTGATCGGTTGGAGTGCGGCGGCCCATCGGGGGAGGTCCTCGCCGCACATGTCCGAGACAATCAGGTGTCCTGTGCCCGAGGCCAGCGTGAGGCCCATCATGCCGTGTCCGGTGGCGATCCAGGCGTTGGGCGCCGCCAGGCGTCCGACCACGGGCAGACCATGGGCCGTACAGGGACGGAGACCGCACCAGGGGCTGGTTGGTACGGCTGCGGCGACCTGCGGGAGGTACTCGGCGGCGGCGCGCCTCAGGTGCGCGAGCCGGTGGGGGACCAGGCGATGGTTGAGCCCCGACAACTCCAGCGTGCCGGCGAGCCGAACACCGGACGGCAGTGGCGTGACCGCGACCTTCCGCTCCCGCAGCACGCCTGAGAGCACGGGCGTGTTCTGAAGTGCGACCGAGACGTGGTAGCCCTTGGCTGGCTGGAGCCGCACCGCGCCCCCAAGAACCGCGGCGATGGGTGGCGACCATACGCCGGCCGCGAGGACCACCTGCCGCGCCGAGGCGGCGTCGCCGCTCGCCGATTCGGCGGTCCAGCCCTGAGAACCGTGGGACAGGCCGGTCACGGTGAACGCTGATCGCACCCTGCCTCCGCGGGCGGTGATGGACTCGCTCAGGGCATCACAGAACTCGGCCGGGTCGAAACTCAGCCCGTCAGCGTGGATACAGGCGCCGCGAACATTCTGCCCCCATGCCGGGTCCAGTCGTCTGAGCGCCGCCCCGTCGAGGTACTCGGTCTCGAAGCCGAGGCGGCGCATCCAGGCAGTCTCGGCCTCGGCTTCGGCCTCTCCGCGGGCCGTGTTCCAGATGTCGGCTACACCGTGGCGGGCGACTGGCGCGGCCTCGCCGAGGACGGTCAAGACATGCTCCAGGCGGTCACGGCTCAGGTGTCCGAAGGCGCCGAGTGTTCGCATGGATCGTTCGTAGGCAGCAGGTCTGCATGCCGATCGAAAGGCAAGGAGCCACCGAAGGAGTGGGAGGCTCGGCCTGGGCGGGATGGAGAGTGGGCTTCGCGGATCGAGCATCATGTGCACCGCCCGCGGCGGTACGGCCGGAGAGGGGATGGGGGGGTGTCCCGGCGCCACTTGCCCGGCATTGCCCCGGGAGGCGCTGTTTCCATCCGGACCGGCATCGACCACGAGAACGTCGAGCCCGCGATCCAGCGCGAAGGAAGCGACTGTCAAACCGATCACGCCCCCGCCGATGATCAGCACCGAGTTGTGAGCGGGCGTGTTCACGCCTTCAGCGTATCGAATCTTCGCATCGCCACGCTCAATGAGATACGGTGCCCCGCCGGAGCATCCAACAAGGAGCAGCGGCCATGGAAGTCGGCATCGGAATACTCGGCGCAGGAGCCATTGCGAAGGTGCACGCGCAGGGCATCGCGGACGCGGGCGGCCGGCTTGTCGGTTTCTGTGACCCTGACCAGGCCAAGGCCAGTTCGGCTGCAACGGCGTGGGACGCTGCGGCGTGGACTGCTCCAGAGGACATGTTCGCCTGCGACGATGTGACCGCAGTTGTTGTCGCGGTTCCCAATGCCCTCCATGCCCCGCTTGCCATTCAGGCCATGCAGGCCGGTTGTGATGTTCTGCTCGAGAAGCCGATGGCGATGACGCCCAAGCAGTGCATGGACATTGTGCAGGCGCGGAACCAGACCAGCCGCACATTGCAGGTCGGGTTCGTATGTCGATTCGCCGCCACGGTTCTGGCGGCGAAGAACCACATCAAGGCCGGACGGCTGGGCCATGTGTACCAGGCGCGGGCCGTCATGCTTCGCAGACGGGGCATTCCCGGCCTGGGCCGCTGGTTCACGGACCGCAGCCAATCCGGCGGCGGCGTTCTCATCGATCTCGGGCCGCACCTGGTGGATCTCGTGCTGGATTTGTGCGGGCGACCGCCTGTGACGCGTGTCTCCGCCGCGACCAGCAGCCGGTTTGGTCAGCCGCCGAGGGGGTATCGCTTTACAGAGATGTGGTCAGGTCCACCCAACCTTGAGGGCCGCTTCGACGTGGACGATGGCGCGACCGCCATGCTGCGGTGTGACGGTGGCCCGATCATCACGCTCGAAACCGCGTGGGCCTCACATCTTCCTGACGGCATGATCGCGGACGGCGTCACACTGTTCGGCGAATCAGGGGCCATGCACTTTGACATCTGGGGCGATCGCGTGCACATGGGGACCCAGATGGACGAGGAAGTCGTCGATGTTTCTCACCCTATTCCTGAGGGCGAAGGGTGGGGGACCGCCTTCCAGCGTGAGCATGAATCGTTCCGGGCGAATTGCCAGGGTGGCGTGGCCGGCCCGAGTGGCGAGCAGGGGCTTGAGGTTCAGCGGGTTCTCGAGGCGATGTACCACTCCGCTGACGCTGGGTGTGAGGTTGAAGTCAGTTCGTGACGTTTCCCAGCAGGACCGCGGCGTCGTAGGCGGCGTGGGCGATCACGACGACCGCGAACCCCCGAAGCATGAAGACGGTGCCGAGATACAGGCCCGCTGCGGCGATGAAAATGGTGCCTGCGGCCGGAACCTGCGCGGGGTCGTGGTAGAACGTGAAGGCGACGGTCGATGTGATGATGGCGACCACCGTGCCCGTGACGGCCCGCCATCGGCACACATCGACCAGAAGCCAGTGCAGCACTCCGATTCCAACCATACGAAAGAGCAACTCCTCCGAGAGTCCGGCGCCGACCGCCAGCAGCAGGGCATCCGAGGTCGAGATCGGCGCGACGGCATGGGCTGCCAGTGGCACGCGATCGAGCGTGCCCAGGAAGGCGGCCATGGCGAGCAGCGGGGCGGTGGCGATGAAGCCTTCAAACCAGACCTGGATCGGATCGCGGAGCCGGATGGTCCAGGGTTGGCCCGTGAGCGCGTGCCAGACCAGCAGGATGGCGATGACCGCGATACCCGTACCGTGCATGACCACGTCCGGTGCCAGACCAAAAAAGTGCATGACGTTCCCGATGTGGGTGTGCGCAAGAATGCGTGAGGCCGAGAGTTCGCTGCCGCTTCGGAGCAGCGCGACCTCCAGCACCAGAATCAGTGGCAGCAAGGCGACGAGCGTCGGCAGTGGACGCAGGCCTGGCGGTACGGCATGAGGGACGCTCGGGCGCACACCGGCAGTGTCCCTGATCGCCCGAAGCCATGCACGTTCATGTGGATGCACAGCGAGCGTCCCCCGAAGGGGACGCTCGCCGGTCAAGTCGGTTGATACGGGCAGTTCAGCCGGCTGCGGCCTTCAGGTCGCGAAGCCTGCGGGAGAGCCGGCTCTTTCGACGGGCTGCGTGATTCTTGTGAATCGTGCTCGTCGTGGACACGCGGTCGAGTTCCTTCTGTACCGCCCGAAACGCCGTTTCGGCGGCTGCCACGTCGCGGTCTTGAATGGCGGTCATGAAGTCCTTCGTGCGATCCTTGAGCGTCCGCTTGCGCCAGCGGTTTCTGGCACGGCGGGCGTCGTCCTGTCGCATCTGCTTCTTGCGGGCCGGGGTATTGGGCACAGGTCATCTCCAACAGAAGGCCGGCCCCCTCCATGGGTGCCGAACCGGAATCGGGGAGTATCCCACGATCGCTGGTCTTCGTCAACTCTCTCCTGCAATCCCCCGAGGCCCCCTGTGGCGAGCCGGGAGGGGGGTCGGTAGCATGCCCCGTCTATCCAGCGGGTGTAGCTCAATTGGATAGAGCATCGGTCTACGAAACCGAAGGTTGCAGGTTCGAGTCCTGCCACCCGCGTTGGAGGCCCGCCTGCGAGTGTGCGGGACTGTGAGCCAATCTTGAGCCTGCGAAAACACCCCCGGCCTGGGGCCGGGGGCGTCGCTTGGTCACGTGGCTGCGTTGTCTTGCCTGGTCGCTTGGGCGAGGATCGATCTCACTCAAGCGGGCAGTTCTTGTTCCAGTGCTCCAGCACCAGGATGAGATCCTGGACGTTGACGACGTAGTTCCCGTCGATGTCCGCGTCACAGAGCACCGGGAGTGGCGGGGAATTGGGATCGCCGGGGATGGAGTCTTCGCAGTTGCCCCAGGCGCTGAGCAAGGCTGCCAGGTCAAAGAAGTCGACCACGAGGTCTTTGTTGATGTCGGGGCCGCACACCAGGCAATCACCTTCAATGACCGCGTCACCCCACCAGGGGTCGTACCAGGCCTGGGCGTCTCCGCTGATCGCCGTGGGCTCACAGCACGCAAAGTAGGAGCCCGAATGGATGTGCGGGTAGTAGGCCTGCAGGATTGCTGGGTCGGGCGGGCCGTCGTTGATGTCAGCGTGGGCATAAATGCTCTGGATAAAGAATCCGCCACCGCCCCATTCGCCGACATTGTTCTCGAAGGCGCAATTCTCAAAGTCGCCTGCCGTTGCAAATCCGGCGTAAATGGCGCCGCCGAAGCGGAGCGCTCGGTTCGTCGAGAAGCTGCAGTTCATGAAGGTCGGTCGGCATCCGATGAGACCGTGGGGGTATGGGGTGGGGTAGGCCGGCGGCGTACCTGATTCGACGGTCATCATCGAGACGGCGCCGCCGACCAGCCCGGCGGCGTTTCGAACAAAGACGGAGTCGGTGAAGACGGGTCGGACGACATTGACGCCGTTGATGGCACCGCCAACCCAGTCGCCGATGTTGTCTTCGAACCGGCAATTCTCAAACGTCGGGCGTGCGCCGTCCGACATGTGTACCGCCCCGCCGCGATTGGTGGCGTGGTTCTCCATGAAGTGGACGTTTCTGAAGACCGGGCTTGAGGCTTTCAGATAACCGGCCCCGCCGAGATCGCTGGCACCGCCTGTGATCGTCATGTCCTCGAAGATCGTGCCGTCGGTTTCTCCTGCCACACATCGAATGAGCTGCGACGCGCCTTCGCCGTCCAGAATCGTCTGGTCCGTTCCGGCACCCTTGAAGGTGATCGGTTTCCCGAGGGGGTTGATGGTCTCCGTGTAGGTGCCCGCTGCGAGTTCGATGGTGTCACCGCTGTTGGCGATTGCGATCGCGTCTGCGATGGCAGTGGGGCCGGAGTCCATGTCAATGGCATGGGTCATGGGCACGCCCTGGCAGGAGTCAGGAATGTTGTCCATGTTGTCGTCGGTACACATCGGCGCTTCGCAGGCGTCCACCCACTGCACATATCCGAACAGGTGGTTCGGCGTGTTGTTGCAGAGGTACGTTGTGCCCGTCAGGGACGGCTCGGACTGCCCGCCTGAATAGACGCCGCCGCCCTCGGAGGAGTTGCCAAGCCCCCCGAACCCCGACACGTCGTTGTCGCGAATGACGCAGGAGTCGATCATTGGGCTGGCGGCATGGCAGAGGACGCCGCCGCCGACGCTCAGCGCGCCGAACGGGTTCAAAGCGTCCATGTAGACGAACTCGCCGGTACCACCCTGCAGCGTGAAGCCACTGACGATGGATGTGTCCATCTCGCCACTTGTGAACTTGATGCAGGAGGACTGGCCCCAGAGGTTCACGGACACCGGGTTGTCGGGGTCAGAGAAATCTCTCGGGTCGATGATGGTCATGCCGGGGGCCGGGTCGCGCGCCGTCAGGGTGATCGCCTTGCCCTCGAAGTCGAGGAATTCAGAGTAGGTGCCCGGATCAACCTGAATGGTGTCGCCCGGACCGGCGGCGTTGATGGCCGCCTGGATGGTGGGGAAGTTTCCTGGAACGTCCCAGGTATCGATGTTGGCATCGCACTCGGTGGCGACGCCGCAGTCGACGGCTACGCAGTTGCCGCCGAGATCGGTCCACGCGCCCCAGATGTTCTTGGAGGGCAGGGGCTGGTGGGGGACGCCGTTGGCTGGGTCTCCGGGGGTGTAGTTGCC
>CAZSSV010000144.1:0-6419 GCA_964609425.1 uncultured Isosphaeraceae bacterium
ACTGCTGCGTAATGATGGCGACCGGTTCACGGATGTGACCGACTCCGCAGGCCTGTCCGTTCCAATACGTGGCATTGGTGCCGCGTGGGGCGACTACGACGCTGATGGGGATCTTGACCTGTACGTGACTGCGTGGGGTGCCAACCGACTGTTTCGCAACGACCACGGTGTGTTCGTCGATCGGGCGGCAGAGGCGGGAGTTGCCGACGAAGGATTCGGGACCGGGCTTACCTGGTTCGATGCCGACGGGGACGGCTGGATCGACCTCTATGTCTGCAACTACGTGGACTTCCAGTATCGAGCCGAAGACCTCGCACGGCGCGAGAAACAGTACGGCGCCGAGGTGCCGTTTACGCTGAATCCGTCCTCGTATCGACCTGAGCCAAACAGGCTCTTTCACAACAACGGCGATGGATCATTCACAGATGTCGCCGCGGCAAGTGGCGTGGCGGATGCGGGTGGTCGCAGTCTCGGGGTGGCTCCGTTCGACTTCGACCTTGATGGAGATGTCGATCTCTATGTGGCCAACGACGTTTCTGCGAACGGTGTCTTTCTCAATCGGGGCGACGGAACGTTTGAAGACATTGGTGCGTCTTCGCTTGCCGCGGACTACCGTGGTGCCATGGGCATGGCGGTCGGGGATCTGGATCGTGACAACGACTTCGATCTCTTCGTGACGCATTGGATTGCGCAAGAGAACGCAGCGTTCGAGAACATGCACTCGGCGAACTGGAAGGATGACGCGGGAAACCGGCGGATGTTCTTCATGGACAGTGCCGAGTTGCTCGGACTCGGGCAGATTTCGCTCAAGATGGTCGGGTGGTCAACGGGGTTCACTGACTTCGACAACGATGGGCTGGATGACTTGTGGGTCGTCAATGGGCATACGCTGGAGGACGAGGACGATTCGGCGCGGCTCAGGCCCCAACGCATGCAGCTCTTTCGGCAGGTTCCGGAAGAAGGCTTTTTCGAAGTTGGGGCGGCGAGCTGCGCCCAGATGGCCGTCCCGATGGTGGGTCGGGGCGGGGCGTCGGCGGACTTCGATGGCGACGGCCTGGTTGATCTTCTGGCCATGGAGCACGGCGGCTCGGCCCGTCTGTTTCGGAATGAGTCGCCCGAGCCGGGGCAGTGGATGACGGTGCGTGTGCGGTCGGCGGGGCCGAACACACGGGCACTCGGCGCGGTCGTCAGGGTTCTGGCCGGGGGGGAGACCCAGATGCGGCAGGTCGGAGCGCAGGCCGCCTACCTGTCTCAAGACATGCTCGAGCTGCACTTTGGCCTCGGAAAGGCCGATGAGGCCGACATTCAGGTGACCTGGCCGGGCGGCGACGTCTCGTGGTTTCGGGGTGTCCCGGCCAGCAGGATGGTTGAGATTGTCAGGCCCATGGCCGGCGATGCACAACTGCTTTGGTGAGGAGCGCCTGTGTGCGGTTGCAAGGCCGGTATACTCGACCCTGACCTCCGAATGTTGATATCGGGGCGGGAGTACCGATTGCATGCTGTCTACCACGTCTGAATACGCACTCAGAATGATGATTCTGCTGGCCGAGGCCGCTGGAACACCGACGACCTGCGCCAAACTTGCGGAAGTGGGCCGGATTCCGCAGCAGTACGCCTCGAAGGTGCTCAATCTGCTCCGGCGCGCGGGCATGGTGCGTGGCCAGCGTGGGAGGTACGGCGGCTTCGTGATTGGCTGCGATTCCACAGCCACCACGCTGCTTGATGTTGTCAATGTGATCGAGCCACTTCAGCGCATCGAGTCCTGCCCGCTTGGCCGGAGCGAGCACGCGCACCAGTTGTGCCCATTGCACTCGCAGATTGACACGGCCATCGGGTCCTTGGAGGCGGCGTTGGCGCAGCTCACGCTGAAGCAACTCATTGATCAGGAAGGCGCATCGCCGCTTTGCCAGAAAGAGAGTTTCGCCGCCTCTCTGACCGTGGGCGGAACCGACGCCTGAGCGGGCGGGCGGCAGTACAGTGCCTCCTCTTGTGAGGAGCCTTCCGTGACTACAGACCGCCCATTCGACACAATCATCGAGCCCTTTCGTATCAAGACCGTGGAGCCGCTGCGCCGGACCACGCGGGCGCGACGTGAGGAGGCCTTGCGTGAAGCGGGCTGGAACCCATTCTCGCTTCGCGGCGCTGATGTTCTGATCGATCTGCTGACCGATTCAGGTACGGGTGCCCTGTCGGCCAGGCAATGGGGGATGATGATGCAGGGGGACGAAACCTACGCGGGTGCGGACTCCTATTACAGGTTCGAGGCCGCTGTGAAGGACATCACGGGCCTCGCTCACGTGATACCGACACACCAAGGCCGCGCGGCTGAACGCATTCTCTTCCGGGCGATGGTCAACCCCGGCGATCTCGTGCTGAACAACACGCACTTCGATACGACGCGCGCCAATGTTGAATACCGTGAAGGCGTGGCGATGGATCTTCCCTGCGAACAGGCCGGGAGCAACGCGGACCATCCTTTCAAGGGGAATATCGATCTCGAGAGACTCGAGCAGGTGCTGTCGGACAATCCAGGCAGGGTCCCGCTCGTCATGATCACAGTGACGAATAACTCCGGCGGTGGTCAGCCTGTGAGTTTGGCCAATGTTCGGAGTGCCAGGGAGATCTGTGACCGACATGGCGTGCCCTTGTTTCTTGATGCCTGTCGATTCGCGGAGAATGCGTGGTTCATACATCTCCGGGAGGAGGGGCAGCAGGGGCGTGCGCCCATCGACATCGCGCGGGAGATGTTCTCGCTCGTGGATGGTGCGACGATGAGTGCCAAGAAGGACGGCATGGCGAACATCGGCGGCTTCCTTGCGCTCAATGACGAGCGTGTGGTGCGCACGTGCCGCAACATGTTGATTCTCACAGAGGGATTCCCGACGTACGGGGGCCTCGCTGGGTACGACCTGGAAGCCGTGGCGGTGGGATTGTATGAGGCGCTTGAAGAGGACTACCTGCGATATCGCATACGCAGCATCGCCTACCTCGGTGATCGATTGGCGGCCGCCGGCGTTCCCATGATCACACCGCCGGGCGGGCATGCGTTGTATCTGGATGCCGGAGCCATGTTGCCGCATATCCCGTGGAACGAATACCCGGGGTGGGCGCTCGCGGTGGCTATCTACCTGGAAGGCGGCATTCGCGGGTGTGAGATCGGCTCGGTCATGTTTGGCCAGCAGCCTGACGGAAGCGAGGCGGCGGCGCCGCGGGAGTTGGTGCGTCTGGCCTTTCCACGGCGGGCCTACACCCAAAGCCACGTGGACTACGTGGCGGAGGTGCTGCTGCGAGTCTTTGAGGGCCGGGCAACCGTGCGGGGCATGCGGATGGTGGACTCGCCCCCGGTGCTCCGCCACTTCACGGCCCGCCTCGAGCCCTGCTGATTCCCACCATCCCAACCCAGCGACCGCCGGTCACTTTATCTGCTGGTGTCACAAGGACTTACAGAAGGCCCTCTTGCGTAAGTGGTTCTCAGTACAGGAGATAAAGTGACCGGCGGTCGCTTGGGCTGTGGGCGCATTCAGGATATACTGACCGGACTATCCCGATGTGGCCGTTCCTGGCCAAGGAGACCGGTTATGGCGAAGCGATCGTGGGCCGAGCCGTGGAAGATCAAGATGGTCGAGCCACTGCGGATGACGACCAGGCAGGCCCGCGAGCGAGCCCTGGCCGAAGCGGGCTACAACACATTCCTGCTCCGCAGTGAGGACGTCTACATCGACCTGTTGACCGACTCCGGGACGAGCGCCATGAGCGACCGTCAATGGGCCGCGCTCATGCTGGGCGACGAAGCCTACGCCGGATCACGGAACTACTACGACCTCGAGCAGGCCATGCGGGACGTGTACGGATTTGCGGAGTTCATTCCAACCCACCAGGGCCGCGGGGCGGAGTACCTGCTGAGCCAACTCATGATCGAGCCGGGGCAGTTCGTGCCCGGCAACATGTACTTCACGACCACCCGCTATCACCAGGAACTCGCAGGAGGCCGATTCGTCGACGTCATCGTCGATGAGGCCCATGACCCGTCGAGCACGTTTCAGTTCAAGGGGAATGTGTGCCTTCAGAAGCTTCAGCGTCTGATCGACGAGCACGGCGCCGGAAAGGTCGCGTACCTGTCGCTGGAAACCAATGTCAACATGGCCGGTGGCCAGCCGTGCAGCATGGAAAACATCAGGGCGACTTGCGATCTGTGCCACGAACACGGCATTCCTGTCTTTCTCGATGCGACGCGATGTGTGGAAAACGCCTGGTTCATCAAGCAGCGTGAACCCGGATGGGCCGATCGCACCGTGGGCGAGATCGTGCGCGAGATCTGCGCGTGCACCGACGGGTGCACGATGTCCGGCAAGAAGGACAGCCTTGTCAACATCGGCGGCTTTCTGGCAGTCAACGAGGCGAGGCTGGCCGAAGAGGCCCGCAATCTACTCGTGTGCCACGAGGGACTGCATACGTACGGTGGTATGGCGGGAAGGGACATGGCTGCGATGGCGGTGGGAATGCGGGAATCGATTGAGGAAGACCACATTCGATCACGGGTCGGACAGGTCCGGTATCTGGGAGAGCTCTTGCAGTCGGCCGGCATTCCGATCGTCACACCGATCGGCGGCCACGGAATCTACATCGATGCGGCTGCGTTTCTTGACCATCTCCCACGTGAAGAGTTCCCCGGCCAGGCGCTGGCTGCGGCGCTGTATCTGGACTCTGGCCTTCGAACGATGGAACGCGGCGCTGTATCGGCGGGGCGCGATCCCGAGGGCAACAACATTTTCCCCCAACTCGAGTTGGTCCGCCTGACGATTCCGCGGCGTGTGTACACACAGGCGCACATGGACGTGACGGCCGAGTCCGTGCAGGCGGTGTGGGAACAACGCCGAATGGTGGTCGGGCTGCGGATGACCCATGAGCCTGTGCGGCTTCGGTTCTTTCAGGCCATGTTCATGCCGACGGTTGGCGGGTCGGTTCTGTCCGAAGCATCAGCGCCAGAGGCCACCGCCGAGCGGTAGTCACGTCCAGAAGAGGTGGTCGACCCATCGCACCCGATACACTCCGCACCTCTGACAGGAGTTCCCTTCATGCAGTGTGTCATGTGTGTCGTGGTCGCGTGTGCCGGAGTGAGTGTCGAGTATCAACGGCTCGACGTCTCGATTGATCCAGCAACTGGTCTCGTCGAAGGCGCCACCGCCATCTCAGTGTCCGAGGGCGGGGAACTGCGGTACAAACTCAATCCTTCCGCACGTGCGCACCGAGTCCATGTGAATGGCGATGAACGCAAGCCGTCCATCGACGGGCTTGTGAAGGATGTTCCCTCAAACGCAACGGTTGAGGTGTTCTGGTCAGGTACCTTTCGAGAGGATGTTGAAGCCGGAGAGAAGGTTGGGCAGATTCACAACTTCTCTGTCAATGCCCATGCCGGTGAGGATGGCATCTTTCTCTCTGATGGCAGTGACTGGTACCCGCAGCCCGTTGATGCGCAGGGGGTCCCGCAACTTCGGGGCATGGAGATCAATATCACGCCCATCGAAGGATGGACCGTCGTCGCCTCAGGCAACCCCAATGCGGCCTGCGACTTGACTGAGCCCTGCTGGTCCTACAGCACGCCACGTCCGGCTGACGGGATGGCCGTGGTTGGCAATCGCCATGTGGTGTCAGGCCGCGTGGTTGAGACTGACGACGGTCCGGTCGAAGTGACGGTGCATGTTCCGGAGGGGCATGTGGACAAGGCGTCCTACTACCTCGATGCAGCAGCGGAGTATCTGGAGTTGTATACACCGCTCGTCGGGGCGTATCCCTACCAGCGATTCGCCATCATTGAGAACTTCTTCTCGTCGGGATTTGCATTTCCGGGGTTCACAGTGCTTGGCCCTCGCGTCGTCGGCATGGCGCCTCGATCGCTCAAGCCCGGCTACCTCGATCATGAAATGCTCCACTCATGGTGGGGCAACGGCGTCTACGTTGACCCCGCGGATGGCAACTGGTGTGAGGCCTTGACCAGTTACTGCACCAACTACGGTCGCCGAGCCCTCGAAGACGGGGCAGACGCTGCGCGCACGTATCGGCGTGGACTCTTGAACAAAGTGTCGCTCGACCCCGCGCTCGACAACGGGCCGCTTGGCGACTTTGGAAGTGCCAACCCGGACGGCGGTGGCCCCGACCGTTTCGTCGGCTACGACAAGGGCGCATTCGTCTTCATGATGCTCGAAGATGTACTGAATGATGGAACCCGGCCTGAGTCACATGCAGACAGTGCCATCTGGCCCGTACTCAAGCGAATCGCGCGGGAGCACGCAGGCAAACGAATCGGCTGGGCGGAGTTTCAAGTGGCCGCCGAGGCCACCAAGCCTCATCGCCCCGCTGGCTGGCTCGATCCGTTCTTCGACCTTTGGGTTCGGCAGCACACGGTTCCGATGACGACCGCC
>CAZSSV010000145.1:0-6401 GCA_964609425.1 uncultured Isosphaeraceae bacterium
CGGCCGTGGCCGAGGATGGGTCGTTTGGGAGAGGAGCCGCTCGGGCGTGGCCCGCGGTGGACCACGCCCGGGAGGGGTCAAGATCACATGTAGCTGAGGAGCACCAGCAGGTCATCGACACCCACGACGCCGTCACCGTCAAGGTCGGCAGCCGGGTCGTTGGAGCCCCAGGCGGCGAGCAGTGCCAGCAAGTCGTCCACGGTCACGACGCCATCGCCATTCACGTCGCCCGGAACCACGGCGTCCGCCGCGAAGCAATCGACCCAGTACTCCTGGCCGCCCATGCGGATGGACTCGACAGTGCCGTCCAGGCTCACCTGGCCGCAGTCGTTGCCATTGCCGCCCCAGTCGACACTGACCGTGACGCCGCCGATGACGGCGCCATGGACCTGTTGCATGTTCTCGAAGTTGGCGAAATCACCGTTGATCTCGAGGTTGATGTTGCCGCCGTACTCGCCGAACTTGAAGGAGACGTTTGCCATGGAGGCGCCGTCAAGCCGTTTGATGAGTGTGGTGGCGTTGTTGTACCGAAGCTCATTGCCGGCCGAGCAGGCAAGCCCGCTGTTATCAACGGCGACGTAGCCGTCATACGTGTCCACGCCGTTGCTCCATGTGAAGTGCTCGACGCCGTAGTGATAGTCGCCTGTGGCGAAACCGGCCCCGACCAGGTACACGTCGCCGGCAATGAGATCCTCGTATGAAGGCTCGCAGTCCTGAGGCTCGTCGATCCAGTCCCATTCGAGGCAGTCCACGGCGTCCTGCTGTCCGCCGAGCACCAGGTGGTTCACCACGCCGACGCACTCGACGCGACCACAGTCGTCGCCGTATCCGCCTTCAACGACGTTGAACTGGACGCCGCCGATGATGTCGCCGTCGAGATCGATGTAGTTGCTGACATTGCGGAAATCGCCGTTGATGGCGACATTGATGTTGTTCGTGGGGTCGCCGGCGGCGTCGAAGAAGCGAAATGCCAGATTCTCGACGGGGCTCACTGTATGAAAGCGGAACGCCGCGTTGGCGTTGGTGGGAAGGATCTCATACCCAGAACCGCACGCAAGCAGGCTATCGGCCACGATGACGCGGCCAGCCGTGTAGGGCGTTCCATCGTGCTGAATGAACGCCTGGACATCGACCGGGATGCCATCTGTCCAGAACGTGGAGCCAATCCAGTACTCGGCACCCAGGGGGAGCCCGTCGAACGAGACTTCGCAGTCGTCGCCGGCGATGTCCACGGCCAGTTCCTGCCCGCCGATGGTCAGTTCTTCGATCAGATCATCCGGTCCGGCCGAAATCTTCAGCACGCCGTGATCGTTTCCCAGACCGCCCGACACGACGCTGATGGAACAGCCACCGAGCCAGACGCCATCGACGTCGATGAAGTTGTCGATGTTGGCGAAGTCGCCGTTGACGGCGAAGTTGATGTTGCCGCCGTACTCGCCGAAGAGCAGCGTGATGCTGGGTTGCGGGCCGACGCTGTCGACGAAGTTGTATCGGGCATTGATGTTGTTGGTGTTGAGTTCGTTGGCCGATCCGTGCGCCCAGAGGTCGGTCGTGACTCGGGCTTCGCCGCCGTTGGTCCAGTTGCCGTTTGCCCACTGGAAGGCGTCCAACTTCACCAGGACGCCGTCCGAGGTGAACGTGTCGCCCACGGCATAGGTCGTGCCGACGGCGAGGTCATCAAACGAAGGGAATGCCGCCCAGGCGGTTCCTGTGACTGCGAGCAAGACGCTCGCAACGGTCGTGGTTCGTGTATTGGTCATGATTGGTTCTCTCAACGGCTACCCGCCGCGGGGGTTGACTCGCTTGCGGCCCATCTACGGGTCAGGTGCCCGTGTGTGTGCCTTCAGGCGAAAATTGCGGTGGACGGCCTCCGGGTGGTCCTCTCTCCGGCCCCACCTTACGGGCTCATGGGCCAATTCCAAGCGAAGCAATGGTTATAAAGTGGTGAGAGGTCGATTGTTACGCCAAAAAAGGGGGCTGCTGCTTACGGGAGCTTGTAGAAGCCGCGTCCCGTGGCCTGGAGGCGTCCATCGGCCGCCAGGGCCTTCCAGACTTCGGGACCGAATGCCCTCGGGGGCAGGATGGACTCAAAGTCGGCAGCCTTCCCCCCAGTTAAGGGCCCAACGCCCAACTTGGACTCGTGGTCCAGTCGCATCAGTTTCAACCGCCGTCTGAAGGCCTTCATGGCGTGCCGCTTGATCTCGTCGGGGACATCGACCGCGATCCGGTCGTCCTCAGTCGTCGATGGGGGGGCTTCATCACGGGGCACATCCCCGGCCAGCACCGCGATCAGCCGGACCACACCGTCCAGATTCCGCGCCATGATCAAAGGCATGACATCTCGGCCGGCCGCCCCGGCTGCCACCAACGCCTTGCTGAGCCGACCCCACAATGCTGCTTCGGCGCCGTCCTCGGCGAGGGCCTGGGCGTGTTGGCGAGCCTCCTCCAGGGCCTGCGAGGCGTCGGGCGGGTTGGGCTGCCCTCGGCCGGACTTGCGGCGTGTTCGCTTGCCTTTGCTCATGGTGGCAGCCTACCACGCGCCGGAGTGGCCCCGCGTGGCTCCAATTGGGGCCTATCCGGCGGTGGAGGCGTGACTTTTGACTCAGTTCTGCCATGATGTGTCTGTCTCCGGGGCCGAGAGAGGGAGTCAGAACGCATGCGGGCTGCGCTGTTGTCGATCACCATCGTGTGCGTGAATGGCGCCTCGGCCCTGGCCGAGGCAGGCGACCCGCACGAGATTCAGTCGTGTGAACTTCGCTTCCTCGAGCCCCCGGACGAGCGGGGCGCGGTCGTGACCAATCTGTGGCCCGACGGGCTGATTTTCTACGACTTCGATTCGGGCGTCAGCGCGCTGAACCGCGCCCGCATGCGGTCGGCCATGAACACGATGGAGTCCGCCGCGGGCGTGCACTTCATCCCCCGGACGGACGAGAGTTCGTTCCTGCACATCGGTGCCTTCGGCGGCAACTGGTCCTACGCCGGGCAGATTGGCGGATCGCAGGATTTGAGCATGTACAACTGGGGTGAGCACTACATCATCTGCCACGAACTCATGCATGCCATGGGTCGGTATCACCAGCACTCGCGGACGGACCGCAACACCTACATCACGGTCAACTACGACAACATCTACGATGACTGCGAGTCGCAGTACTCGGTCAACTCGTCTGTCAATCATCTTCCGTACGACTTCGACTCGCTCATGCACTACGGGCAGTGGGACTGCTCGACCGGCGGGCAGACGATGACGTGCAAGCCTGGCTACGAGGAGTGGCAGAACCAGATGGGGCAGCGGACGCATCTCAGCACGTCTGACATCGGAACCGTGGAGATCATGTATCCGGACGGCCAAGCCGACCTGCGAATGCAGTACCTGTCGCTCGGCGACGATGAATTGCAACCGGGCGACGAGACGTCCACCCTTGCGATTGTCAAGAACATTGGCGACGGGCCTGCCATCGGGCCGGTCATTGAGATTCGCCTCTCGGCGGATCAGGAGATCACGGATGCCGATGAGCTCCTCGGGTCCGAGCCCGTGGCCTATGTCATTTCCGACTCCAACGTCTATGTCAATGGGTCGGTGACGGTGCCGGTCGGCACGCCGGACGGCGTGTGGTTCATCGGTGCCCGCGCTGTGCTTGCAGGCGATCCCGACCCATCGAACGACACCTACGCTGTCCAGGTCATCATCGGAGACCCGCAGCCGTGCAGCGGCGACGTCAACGGGGACGGAACCGTCGGCGTCGACGACATTCTGCAGACGATCGGCGACTGGGGCCCCTGCAGTGGATGCGGGTCCGATGCCGACGGCGATGGGATGGTGGGCGTGGACGACCTGCTGCTCATCCTCTCGGTGTGGGGTGACTGCTAGAAACGGCGGCAACGGGTCGCTGCGAGGCGGCCGGGTGCCTGCAGGCTGGGGTCCAGGCCCGCCGGCCGCGAAGACGCCGATCGTGGACGCGCGCCCGCTGCCTTCCCAATCGGTCGTCGCCGGCGGAAGTGTGGCACTCGACTGCCTGATTGGGTGCCCGCCGGGGTGCCCCGTGCTTTGATGCGACCAGGTGCCGCCGCATGTCATCCTCGACTGCCTGATTGGGTGCCCGCCGGGGTGCCCCAGTCCGTATACTTTGCCGTGCGGGCAGAAAACGGATAAGCGGAGGACGATAGATGCATTGGATGCTTCTGGTACCGGCGCTGGTGATCGGACAGGATCAGGGTGCAGCGGTCGAACCCTCGGAGGCCGTGGTCGATACGGCTGTGGACCAGCACCCGAGTGATCGGCTCGCCCCCAAACTCGACCGCCCCGAGGATGGCCGCCCAGTCGTGGTCGCCCATGATGCCGCGCATCCGCGGTGGCTGGATCCCGACCCGTTCACGCCAGCCAATGATCTCGTCGCCGCCATCCGAAAGGAATGGCTCGATCCCATCAACCTGACGTTCGAGCCGTCAGCCGGGTGGACGTACCAGCATGCGTCGAAGGTGCGCGATGGCGACCCGCAAGGGCGGTCCTTCATCTGGTACGGCTGGTCGGGAGACTGGACGTTCTGGGACGACGACGCGGGTGCAGGCCGTCTTGTCTACAACGCCGCGGGCAACACCGGCCTCGGAACGGCAACCTTTCCGTTTCTCGGCGCCTCCGAGGGCGACCCCGACTACCTCAACAACATCCTCGTCGCAAATCGAATCGCGCTGTACATGCTGTACTGGGAACAGGAGCTGCTGGACAAGGCGTTGGCGGTTCGCGTAGGCAAGTTTGAGGACCAGGTGTTTTTCGACAACAACACGATTGCCTACGACCCGGTCACCGGGTTTCTCGCCGAGAACTTTGATGAACAGATCGTGATGCCGTTCCCCAACTACGGATGTGGCGCCAACGTCGAGTGGCGATTGAGCGACGACGTCACGCTCAAGGGCGGCGTCCTCAACTCCGAGAGTGCCGGAAACACGTCGGGTTTCGATGGGCTCGCGCTCAATCAACTTTTCACGACGGCCGAGTTGGACGTGACGGTCCGGCCGGACATCAACGGCCGCGCCCGCATCGGCCACTGGCGGGTGACCCCCTGGTACAACGCGATGGCCAACCCGTTCGGGCCAGGGCACACCGGCGGTTGGGGCCTCTGCCTGAACATGGATCAGGAGATCTTTGACAATGTCTCGATCTTCGGGCGGCTCGGCTGGGGCGAGAATCAGGCGACCAGGTCAAACTTTGCCGTCTCGACCGGCTTTGCCGTCAAGGAGCCCTTCGGTCTCAAGCACCACCACGTAGGTATGGCGGTGGAGTACGCCAAGCTGACCGCGGTCGGCCGGAACCAGGTCGGCCTGCCGCCGATTCCCGGGGAGCAGTTTTTGGTGGAGTGCTACTGGCGGGTCGAACTCAGCGACTCCTTCGATGCCGGTCCGGTCGTGCAGGTGCTTCGGGACCCGGTCGCGGGTGTCGATACCAGTGTGATTTGGGGTTTCCGCACGAGTTGGTCATACTGAGCGGATGACCAGATGGATCAGATGTGCGGCCGCGGCCGCGAGCGTGCTCGCCGGAGCGTCCTGTGGCCCCGCCAACAGCGTGCAGCAGCACGGCAGCATGCGAGAGGTGCTTCGGAACGGCCACACCCAGCCGCGGATTCGCCTCGGCGACGTGACGGCGAAGCCGGGGGCCATCGGCGTCGGCGCCCTCGCCGGTCTCGCCGGCGAAGTCACCATTGTCAATGGGGAAGTCTGGGTGGCACGCTCGAGCGGTGACGGGGCTTCCGTCACGGGCCCAGATTGCCGGCCCGATGACTACGCGACGCTCCTGGCCGTTGCTCACGTCGATGCATGGACCAGTGTCCCACTTGGCGATGCCGGTGGGACGTTGGGTGCCAGAGTCGGCCGAGCTGCCTCGGGGGCCGGGGTTGATACGTCACAGCCCTTTCCATTCATTGTGGAGGGTGACATTACGGAGCTCGAAGCGCATGTCATTGCGGGGTCGTGTCCCATTGCCAATCCCGACGGTGAACTGCCTTGGCGATTCTCGGTGTCTTCTCCGACACGCGGACGATTGGTCGGGTTCTACGCGGAAGACTCAGAAGGTGTGATGACGCACCATGGTGATCTGACGCACACGCATGTGATCATGGATCGCCACGGCGAACGGATCACCGCCCACGCCGATCATGTGGACGTCGCGTCAGGGGCCGTCCTCCACGTCCCGGCCCCTTGAGTCAACCTTCGCGATTCCGAACGCCTACGAAGGATGCAAGCGCGTCGAGTTCGCCCGAGAGCAAGTTCATCATGCGCTTGCTCGGGCGACCCACTGACGGCTCCCACCACACACCGCGGACGCGAAGCACGTCCGCTTCTCGATCGGTCTTGAGATCGGCGCGGCCGACGAAGCGGTCGCCGTACAAGATGGGAAGCACGTAGTA
>CAZSSV010000146.1:0-6396 GCA_964609425.1 uncultured Isosphaeraceae bacterium
CGGGACGTATCTGGGGCGCTATCGGAAGCATCACATCCCGCACTGCAATCCGGGATTCTGGGAGAAGTTCTACTTCACTCCGGGAAACGACGGGTACCCGGTGTTCGACACGAGTGCGGGCAAGATCGGTGTGTACATCTGTTACGACCGGCACTTCCCTGAGGGCGCCCGGGCGCTCGGGCTGGCCGGCGCTGAGATCGTGTTCAATCCGTCTGCGACCGTGGCCGGGCTGAGCGAGTATCTGTGGAAACTTGAGCAGCCGGCGCATGCGGTGGCAAATCAGTACTACGTGGGCGCGATCAATCGGGTTGGCACCGAAGCGCCGTGGGACATTGGCAAGTTCTACGGACAGTCGTACTTCTGTAACCCTCGTGGCCAGATCATGGTTGAAGGAAGCCGGGACGACGACGAGGTCGTGATCGCGGACCTTGATCTTGACATGATCGAGGAGGTCCGAAACACGTGGCAGTTCTTCCGAGACAGGCGTCCTGAGTCCTACGGACCGCTCGCGCAAGGATGAGCGGTCCACTCAGCAATGCAGATCTCGCGCCGGTTCCGCCGGAAGGGCGGACCTGGTCACAGTGGAACATCGCGGCCCTGTGGATCGGGATGGCCGTATGCATTCCCACATACATGCTCGCGGCCGGCATGATCGCGGCGGGCATGACTTGGTGGCAGGCCGTGTTGACGGTGCTGCTCGGGAACCTCATCGTACTTGGGCCGATGGTCGCCAATGGCCACGGCGGGACGAAGTACGGCGTGCCATTCCCGGTGCTGGCGCGGGCGAGTTTCGGGACAGTCGGCGCGCATGTGCCAGCGATCGCGCGGGCGATCGTCGCGTGCGGCTGGTTTGGCATACAGACGTGGATCGGTGGGGCCGCGATCTATTCGATCCTCGCCGCCATCGGTTGGATCAGTCCTGCGACCGAAGCAGACATCATTCCTGTCCTCGGGATCTCCGCGGGGCAATTCATGTGCTTCTTCGCTTTTTGGGTGCTGCATGTGGTGATCGTGCTGGCCGGAATCGAGTCGATCAAGTGGGTGGAGGCGTACGCGGCGCCGTTTCTGATCGCGTGCGGCGTGGGCCTGCTGGCGTGGGCCTTTGTCGCCGTCGACGACACACAGGCCCTGTTCGCAACCGGCGGAGCGCGGGAGGACGGCACGTCGTTCTGGTCGATCTTCTTCCCTCAACTCACCGCGATGGTCGGGTTCTGGGCCACCCTCAGTCTGAATATCCCGGACTTCACGAGGTACTGTCGCAGCCAACGCGATCAGGCGACCGGACAGTTGCTCGGCTTGCCTTCCACGATGACGCTGTTCTCCTTTGTTGGAATCATCGTGACGGGCGCGACGGTCGTGCTGTATGGAGAGGCGATCTGGGATCCGGTGGTGCTGGTCTCACGCATGGGTTCACCGGTGGTCGTGGTCGTGTCGATGGTGGCGCTGCTCATCGCGACGCTGTCGACGAATCTGGCGGCCAATGTGGTCAGCCCGGCGAACGGGTTTTCGAATCTCGCCCCAGGCGTGATCGGGTTCCGCGGGGGTGCGCTCATCACGGCGGTGATTGGGATTGCCATCATGCCTTGGCGCCTGATGACCGATCTGTCGGATTACATCTTCGTCTGGCTCATCGGGTACAGCGCTCTGCTGGGGCCGATTGCGGGCATCATGCTGTGTGACTATTTCATTGTCCGCCGGACTCGGCTGAACGCGGAGGCCCTGTACGACCCGAAGGGCGAGTATGCAGGTGTATCGATGGCCGCGATGGCTGCGCTGGTCCTGGCTGTGCTGCCGAACCTTCCGGGATTCATCAACGCGGTGACCAATACCGCTGGCACCGAGCAGGCCTACTTCGGCACGTTCTTTGACGAGATCTACGGCTACGCCTGGTTTGTCGGGTTGCCGCTGGCCATGGTGCTCTATTGGATGTTCAAACGACTGTCTGTATCCGGAGAGAATGCGTAATGACGACTGTGCCGACGCTTCCACCCTGTGCCCATGAGCCATCCCCTTATGCAGGCCCGTCCAAGCAGGATGTGCTGGACATGCGGCGCGAGTTTCTGACGCCGGCGCTGGTGACGTACTACGCCGAGCCGATCATGATTGTGGAAGGGCACATGCAGTGGCTCTTCGATGAGGCTGGGCGACGATATCTCGACGGCATCGCGGGCATCGTGACAGTGTCGGTTGGGCATTGTCATCCCAAGGTGGTGGAAGCCGTCCGAGCGCAGAACGAACGGCTTCAGCACACGACGACGATCTATCTCAATCCGAACATTGCGGAGTTCGGCAAGAAGTTGATCTCGACCTTCCCGGCCGACTCCGGTCTGGGTGTGTGTTACTTCACGAACTCCGGCAGCGAGGCCAATGAACTCGCCATGCTCATGGCGCGGCTCCACACGGGCAACTTCGACATACTGGCGCTTCGCAACGCGTACCACGGGCTGAGCAACCAGGCGATGGGGCTGACGGCGCTGCATACGTGGAAGTATCCGTACCCCCACGGCTTCGGAGTGAAGCATGTGAAGTGTCCGGATCGATATCGCGGACCTTATGGCTACGACGATCCTGAAGCAGGTGCCAAGTATGCCGCAGAAGTCGAGGATGTCCTTCGGCACGCGACGTCGGGCGCGGTGGCTGGATTCATCGCTGAGCCCATTCAAGGCGTCGGCGGTACGGTCGAACTGCCCGACGGCTACCTGCCCCGGGTGTATGAACTGGTGCGCGCGCACGGTGGCATCTGCATCAGCGACGAGGTGCAGACGGGATTCGGCCGAACGGGGACCGCATTCTGGGGATTCGAAAGCCACGGCGTTCGGCCTGACATCGTCACCATGGCGAAGGGGATCGGCAACGGTGCGCCGCTGGCGTGTTGTGTGGCGCGTGCGGAGATCGCGGACTGTATGTCAGAGCGGCTCCACTTCAACACCTACGGCGGCAACCCGGTGTCCATGGCGCAAGGCCTCGCAACGCTGGATGTCCTGTTGGACGACCACGTCCAGGCGCATGCGGCGGATGTCGGGGGCTATCTCAGGGAAGGGCTCGACGATCTGCAGTCGCGGCATGCGATGGTCGGGGATGTTCGCGGGCGGGGGCTCATGCTTGGCATGGAGCTTGTCAAGGACCGCGGGGCAAAGACGCCGGCGAGCGCCGAAGCGGCGACTGTCCACGAGCGGGCGAAAGACCTTGGCCTGCTGTTGGGTAAGGGTGGTCTGTACGGAAACGTGCTGCGGATCAAACCGCCCATGTGCATCCAACGGGCAGACTGCGACTTCATGTGCGAAGTGCTGGACAGGTGCTTGACTGAGGTGGCCTCATGAGTGTGCTGATCAAGGGCGGCCGTGTCATTACGGCCGGATCAGATCGCGTTGCCGATGTTCTTGTGGAAGGCGAGACGATTGCTGACGTTGGGGCGGATCTCCAGTGCGAGGGTGCTGAGGTCATTGATGCAAGCGGCAAGTATGTCTTTCCCGGGTTCATTGATCCGCACGTGCATATCCACCTGCCCTTCATGGGAACCAATGCGATTGACGACCACGCGTCAGCGACCAGGGCGGCTCTGGCGGGTGGAACGACAACCATTATCGAGATGATCTGCCCTGGCCCGGAAGACGAACCTCGCGTGGCCTTTGGCGAGTGGAAGCGACTTGCCGAGGCCGGCGCGTGTTGTGATTTCACATTTCACCTGGCTGTCGTGCGATTCGACGCACTTGCCAAGCAGCAGGTGAGATCGCTGGTGGAACACGAGGGCGTTGCGTCGTTCAAGGTGTTCCTCGCCTACAAGGGGGCGTTGGACATCGCGGATGAGCAACTGTTCGAGTTGATGGAACTTGCTCGCGAACTTGGTGTTGTCATGACGGCGCACTGCGAGAACGCTGAGGCTGTCGATGCGATGCAGAAGCGGCTCATTGCTGAGGGAAAAACGGGCCCGGAGTGGCATGAGCCGTCGAGACCCCGGTCGGTCGAGGCCGACGGCGTCAGCCACCTGTGCACGTTCGCTGAGTTGACCGGCGCGCATGTGTACATCGTGCATACGTCCTGCGGTGCTGCCGTGGATCAGGCGATGGCAGCTCGGGACAGAGGGGTGCATGTGTTTGTCGAGGCCGTCGCGCCGCACCTTGTGCTTGACAAGACCTGGGCTGAGCGACCGGGTTTTGAAGGTGCCAAGTACGTCATGTCTCCACCGCTCCGCGATGTGGAAGAGCACGATGCGCTGTGGGCCGCACTCGCAGATGGCCGCATGGTCACGATCGGTACCGATCACGCGCCGTTCAACTTTGTCGGCCAGAAGGACATGGGACGAGATGCCTTCACGATGATTCCCAATGGCATTCCCGGCATTCAGGAGCGGGTGGATCTCGTGCACACCTACGGCGTCTGCGGAGGCCGCATTGATCTGCAACGCATGGTGGATGTGTGCAGTACACAAGCGGCGAAGATCTTCGGGATGTATCCGCAGAAAGGCGAGATCGCCCCCGGGAGCGACGCGGACCTGGTGATCTACGACCCCGCCTACGAGGGCGTCTTTTCCCAGGCCGAGAGCGAGAGCGATGCGGACTACTGTGGCTACGAGGGCATGCGTCGAATCGGTCGGGCCGTCATCGTGCTTCGCCGAGGCGAGGTTGTCGCGCGTGAGGGCCGCTACTGCGGCGGCAAAGCGGGCGGCCGCTACCTCCCCCGCACCCCAACCCACTGACCGCCGGTCACTTTATCTGACTGTGCCACAAGGGCTTATGAAATCGCAGTTTTGTAAGTCGTTGTTGAACAACGAGATAAAGTGTCCGGGGGTTGATCTGGCCTCTTGGGGCCGCTGGGGCGGGTGGGGGCTCCGCCGGCCCCATGTGGGCAGTCGGACCGCCGGTCACTTTATGTGTTTGCGTAGCAAGGGGTTATGAGATGGCCCAGATCGTAACCATCTGTGGATGCTTGAGATAAAGTGACCGGCGGTCAGTGGGGTTAGTCGTTGGAGACGAGGCGGTCGGACTGTTCGACGAAGGTGTCGCCGTGCCACTGGGTGTCCCGCTGCACCATGCCCTCACGCTTGGCTTTGGCGGCCGCCTTGGCCTCGGCTTGCCTCTGTACGAGGTCGGCGTGCGTGCTGAAGTAGGGGAGGCTGGCGCCGCGGAACGCGTCGATCGACTCGAACCCGTGCGAGTCCATGAATGCGGAGAGTTGCTCGCACATCTCCTGCACCATCCCGTAGCCGTGGATCATCACGCCCGTGCACACTTGCACCGTGTGCGCACCGAGCAGGATGAACTGCGCGGCGTCGTCGCCGGTTTCGACGCCCCCGATGCCGCTCAGTGATGAACCCGGGAACGCTTCCTGTTGCATGCGGGCCAGTTCCATCACCATGCGCAGCGCGATGGGCCGAACGGCTTTGCAGGAGTAGCCTCCCGGCACCGTGTAGCCTTCGACCGTCGGCATGGGCCGAAGCGTCTTCAGATCGACCCCCATCACGCTCAGGATGGTGTTGATGGCGGCCAGACCATGGCATCCGGCCCGCAATGCGGCACGACCGGGCTCGGCAATGTGCGTCACGTTCGGCGTCATCTTCGCCCAGACCGGAATGGTTGCAGCCGTCATCACCCAGCCACTGACCTCCTCGACGATGTCTGGGTTTTCGCCCATGGCCATGCCCATCTTGCGTTCCGGAAGGCCGTGTGGGCATGAGAAGTTGAGCTCAAACGCGTCTACGCCGGCATCCTGGCACCGCTCAACGATCTCGACCCACGCATCCTTTCTGCACTCCTCCATGATGGAAGCGATGAGGATGCCATCCGGGTGCGCGTCCTTGATCGCCTTGAACTCATCAAGCCACGTCTCGAAGGGGCGATCGCTGATGAGTTCGATGTTTTCCCAGCCAAAGACCTCCTTGGACCCCTCCGCGCGCATGCGCGCATACCGAGGCGCGACATTCGTCACTTTGTCCGCTTCAAGGCTGATGGTTTTGGCGACCACGCCGCCCCATCCCTCGGCGAAGGCCTTGTTGATGACGTTGGCATTGGTGCCGGGCGGACCCGATCCGATGACGAATGGGTTGGCGAAGCGCAGTCCATCTACGGTGAGTGACAAGTCGGCCACGGGTCGATGGTACCAGTCCACAGATGCTCAGGCGATTGGCGCGGGTTTGGTCCGGCGGTCGACGAGGTCGAGGTGAACTGCGGCGACCTCGTGCCAGGCGAGCCACGCTCGGTGGCAGCGCCCACGGGGTCGTCTTCACTCACAGGCGTGCCAAGGCCATGGGGCGACCGCTCGGTCCGCCTCAGCCCAGCGCGCAAGCCTCCTTGTGGGCGGGCAGGTGGCGTCAATCCCTCGGGCAGGCGTGTGTGCTCCAGCCCGGCCCCTGGGGGCCGTGACACACCACCGAAAGTCGGGCGGCTCACCATGGACAAC
>CAZSSV010000147.1:0-6355 GCA_964609425.1 uncultured Isosphaeraceae bacterium
CCGGATCAAGCTGCGTGATGGACACATCGTCTGTGAGCGGCGGGCAAGTGGTGCCATGGCGCTTGGCCTCCGGTTCGATGCAGGGCGGCCGGGCGAATTGGCGCTGCGGACATGTCTGCTTCCGCAACGGGAGGATGCGTACATCCTGACCGTGGAACTCGCCAGGCACCGAATCGGAACATTTGTGTTCAAGGCCGAAGAGTGGGGGATGATCGACCTCGATGAGGCGCACCCCGCCATGAAGTTGTGGAATGACGCCAGGCACCTGTTTACGCAGGCGATGGTGACCCGCGATCCCGTGCAAGCCGACCAAGCTGGTCGCCATTCCCTGGAATTGGCGATCGCGGCTTCAGAGCGGCTGGCGGTGGCGCACTCCGAGATCCTGCTCCGGAGGCGCTTCAGGTCCAAGCCCGCGCCATCGACGGCGATCGGTGTTCGGATCGAGCCATCGCGCCGTGGAGACGCCCTCAAGGAATTGGCCCACCGCCACTTTCGGCTGCTCGCCGTGCCGCTGCGGTGGGGCAATCTGTGCCCAGTCCAGGGCGAGTATCGATGGGACGACACCGACGACTGGATTGCCTGGGCGGAGGATCATGGCTGCCGGGTCATCTCGGGGCCACTGATCGACCTCGGCCGCCGCGGGCTTCCCGGCTGGGTCTCGAGCAGGGCCGCCTGCTATGAACACTTGCGAGATCTCGCCTATGAGCACGTTGAGGCCGTCGTGTCGCGATACGGCGACCATATCGGTATGTGGTCACTCGGGACGGGGCTCAATACGAACACCACCATGTCGCTGGAACCACGCCAGATGATCGATCTGGTCCGCACGCTCGCCTTACGGGTGCGGGAGGATCGGCGCGGTCGGCGGGTCCTCGTCGAGTTGGATCAGCCGTGGAGTGAGTATCTCTACAGCCATGCCGACGCGGTCGGGCCGCTGGCCTTTGTGGAGCAGATCATGCAAGCGGGCGTCCGGCTTGACGCGGTCGGGATTGCCTTGCGGATGGGAGATGACGGTCACGGTCGAACGGTTCGCGATCTGATGGAATTGAGCCGATTGCTCGACCGGTTCGTTCATGTGGACCCTCGCATCATCGTCACAGATCTCGGCGTGCCGAGCGAGCCGCTGGGCGACGCGGGCGGCCGATGGCGGGGCACCTGGTCGATGGAGCGGCAGGCGCAGTGGGCCTCGCTGGCCGTCGCGATGATGCTCTCCAAGCCTCATGTGGAGTCGGTGTTGTGGACAGACCTGTTCGACCATCCGGAGACGCGGCCCCCGCACGCCGGACTGATTGCAGGTGACGGGACGGCCAAGGACGCGATCAAGCGTCTGATCTCGTTGAGGAAGAAGCTTTCCAAGCCATTGGGGCCCGCCCCGGAGGCGGCGTGAGCCCACGCCGCACGCAACTTTCAGCCATCAGCATCTTCGGCCTCGGCCTGACGGTTGCGGCCGCCACGTGGGTGGAAGGCGTGCGTCGAGGGGCCTTGGGTGACGGCCGGTTGGCCTTGCAGGCGATCGATGTTCGGACCGCCGACGCGGCCGCGTGGCGGTGCGCCGCTGGGGTCGGTCCGGTGCGCGCGGCGCGCCTTGCCGAAGCGTCTCGGCTTGGGTGGCTTCGCGGGCCTGCGGACTTCGAAAGCGTCTGGGGCATTGGGCCGGACACGGCAGACAGCCTGCGCGCCGTCACGACGTGGGGCGGGACTCCTTGAGCGCGTGGCATGCCATCATCGACGCGGCCCTGCGGCAGGGCGACCTGGACCCGCTCAGCGTGGGGGGCGATGTCTCGCTGGGCGGTCGGGTGGGATCCTCAACCAGCGTATGGCTGGCCGCCCTGTCGCTGCACCGGCCGGCACCGCGACTGTTGGTGACGGCCCACATCGATCAGGCTGACGAAGTGTGCGACGAGTTCCAGGCGCGGGATCTCCAGGCGCGCCGCTTTCCGGCGCTGGAGACGCTGCCCGGAGAACAGGGTGTCAGGTCAGACCTGCTGGCGGAGCGGCTTGCGGTGCTGCGGGCCATGGCGTCGCCGGAGGACGGTGTTGTCGTGGCGCCGATTGCCGCCCTGATGCAGCCGGTGCCGGACCCCGAGTCACTGACGGACCTGCTTCGCACCGTTCGCCCGGGCGATCGGCTGGATCGCGACGGGCTGCTGGCGTGGCTTGCCTCGGCTGGATGGGACCGGGCCGCGACCGTGGAACGGCCGGGCGAGTTTGCCGTGCGAGGCGATGTCATCGACATCTTTCCCGAGGTCGGGGAGCCCTCCAGGCTGGACTTCTTCGGCGATCAGGTCGAGTCTGTGCATGCCATCGATCTGGACACGATGGGGTCGGCGCACGCGCTCGATCGTCTCGATCTGGTCGCAGGCGCGATCGGCATGACCGCCGAGGCGGACCCGGGGCAGGAACCGGGGCAGGAACCAGATCAGGACCCGCGACTGCTGACGTCCCTTCTGGACGATCGGTGGGAGGTCGTCATCGACGATCCCGCCGAGGTCTCAGAGCAGTCACGCGCGTATCTTGACAGGACCGCGGGAGGCGGGTGGCTCGCAGGTCTGGAACAGGTACAGCGTGAGCTGCGTGATCGAGCCCGCGCGACCTGCCTGGTTGGGGGGCGCGACACGCACCACGCCCTGCCGGTGGGACCGCTTCCGGCGTTTCCGGAGCAGGCTTCGGATGCGGTGGACGAAATCCGCAGCCGCGCCGCCGATGCGGACGTCATGGTCGTGTGCCAGCACGGGGGTGACGCGGACAGGATGCGTGAGCTGCTTGGAGAGGTCCCGCAGGGCGTGAGCCTGACCGAAGGCTACCTGCATCGCGGTTTTGTCTGGCATGGGGACGAGCGGCCGACTCACCTGGCCTCCTACGACGAAATCGTGCACAGATACCAGGTTCGCCGGCGAACCCACGGGAGCGGCCATCGCCGCGACCTCGACGCATTCGTGGAGATCACGCCAGGCGATCATGTTGTTCACCGCGAGCACGGCATCGCCGCCTTTCTGGGCATGCAACTTCAGGTGCGGCACAAGGATCAGGAGCACTCTGAAGAGGAGTTCCTGGTGCTTGAGTTTGCTCAAGGGGCCCGGCTCCTGGTTCCGGCGACGAGCATCGACGACGTGCACCGGTACATCGGCGCTTTCAAGGGAGCACCCGAGCGGTCCATGCTGGGAGGAAAGGCGTGGGCCAATCGCAAGGAACGCGCCGCAGACTCGGTGCGGGAACTGGCGGCCGAACTCCTCCGTGTGCAGGCCGTACGCCAGAGCCGCGCCGGAGTCGCGTGCCCCGAGGACGGGGCATGGCAGCACGAGTTTGAAGCAGCGTTTCCGTGGGACGAGACGAAGGATCAGGAGTCGGCGTTCCAGGCCGTACGCACCGACATGCAGGCCGCTCGGCCGATGGACCGATTGGTGTGCGGCGACGTTGGATTCGGCAAGACCGAGGTGGCCATCCGCGCTGCGTTCAGAGCAGCAGCGGCGGGCCGACAGGTTGCGGTGCTGGTGCCGACGACGGTGCTGGCGGAACAGCACGAACGCACCTTTCGCGGGAGATTCGCCGGCTATCCATTCCGCATCGAGTCCATGAGCCGCTTCAAGACGCCTGCGGAGCAACGCGTGATCACATCGGCGTTGTCGGCGGGCGAGATCGACGTGCTCGTCGGCACCCATCGACTGCTCAGCGAGGACGTTCGGTTCAAGGACCTTGGCCTCGTCGTCATCGACGAAGAGCAGCGTTTCGGGGTGGAGCACAAGCAGCGTCTGCTCCAACTTCGGGCGACGGTGGATGTGCTCACCATGACCGCGACGCCCATTCCGCGAACGCTTCACATGTCGATGATGGGTCTTCGAGACATCAGCAGCCTGCAGACGGCGCCGGTTGATCGCCGCGCGGTCGTGACGGAAGTGATGCCCTGGAACGAGGGGCGACTCCGGGCGGCCCTGGCACGGGAACTGGCCCGGGAGGGTCAGGTCTTCGTCGTGCACAATCGCGTGCGGGACTTGGGTGACGTCGCTGAGGCGGTGCATGCCCTGGCGCCCGATGCGAGGATTGCGACCGGGCACGGCAGAATGTCGGCTCGTGAACTTGAGAAGACCATGCTTGCATTCATGCGGCACGAGATCGATGTGCTGGTGGCGACGACCATCATTGAGTCGGGCATCGACATTCCGAACGCCAACACGATCATCATCAACGAGGCCGACCGGTACGGTCTGGCCGACCTTCATCAACTTCGCGGCCGCGTCGGGCGATCTCGACATCGCGCCTACTGCTACCTGGTGTTGCCCATGACCCGTTCCGTGCGTCCGGAGGCGCAGCGGCGTCTGCAGGCGCTCGAGGCGTTCTCGATGCTTGGCGCCGGATTTCGGATTGCGCTGAGAGACCTGGAACTGCGTGGCGCCGGCAATCTGCTGGGTCCCGAGCAGTCTGGTCACATTGCAGCTGTCGGGTACGAACTCTATTGCCGGCTGCTTGAGCGGGCCGTCGAAGATCTCCGGGAGGGCCGCCGGCCCGAGGCCAAGCCGGTCATTGTCGATGTCGGATGGACGGGCTACCTGCCCGCGGCCTGGATTCCGGCCGAGGCTCGGCGGCTTGACGCCTACCGGCGACTGTGCAGGGCCGGGTCGGTCGCGTCCATCGAGCAGGTGGTGGGCGATCTGGAGAGCGCCTATGGGCCGGTTCCCGAGCCGGCGCTGCGTCTGCGACGGTGCCGCGAAGTCGCCGTGGCGTTGGAACCATGGGGCGTCTCGCGGCTGGTTCGCAGGGCGGATGATCTGGTGCTCGTGTCGTCTCGCCCGGCACCGCTGCTGGCGGCCACCCGCCACCTTCCCGGGAAAGTGCGACAAGTCGGGACACGTGGGCCAGACGGAGAGGCTGAGATTTGGTGGCGGCCGCCTGTGGCTCGCATGTCCATGGAGCACGTGCACGCCGACCTCATGGCTACGGTGGCCGATACCCTGCGCCCCGAATGTCCAACGCCTTGATGCTCATGTTTGGCGTGTTGCTCGGGGCTGCCGTGGTGTCGATGGCCGGCCTGCTCGCGCGCCGCGCCGAGTTCGGTGGGCGACCGGCACGCCAGATGTTCAGCCTGTGGCTTCCGCTTGCCGCGGTGATTCCATTCCTCGGCATGGGGGTTCTCGAGGGGTTGTGGGCCGTGGACGGGACCAGCGCCGGCCCGCTGATCAGCGGGTCTGGAGCGCCGCTTGCAGCGGCCGCAGGACTGGCAGCGGTGTACTTGCTGCCAGTGGGCCGGGGGCGACGAAGCTGGCATCACGATGACCGACTTCCCATGGGGTGGCCTGCCATCGGGGTGTTGCTGCTCCTTCTGGCCGCCGCCGGCCGCGTGCCCCAGTTCGTGGCGGCCATCGCGCTGGCGATTGGACTGGTGCTTGTGTGGATGGAGACGATGCCACGAAGTGGAGAGTCCCACGCGGAGCGGGCCGAGGGTGGGGTGGTCCTGGTGGCGATGCTCGCGGCAGCTGGGGCACTGGGGTGGGTGTGGGCGGCCACCGAGGGCTGGTGGGCGATGTCGCTCGTGTGCCTGGCGACTGCCGCGCTGGTGATTGTGCGGGTCGCGGGCGAGGCAGGTGGCCGGGCTGCGACGCTGACCGCGGGCTGGGCGGCCAGTCTGGGCCCGATTCTGGCGCTTGGCGTCGTGGCCATCGGCGGTGTGCGGGTGGTGGTGGGCGAGGCCGGCGGGCCCCTGGCATTCGTTGGCTACAGGGGGCTCGCCGGGCTTGAAGGCTTGGCACTGCCCGGGATGGCCCTGCTCTGCCTGTGCGGCCTGGTCGTGGGGTGGACGCGGTGGCCCGGTGGTGCCCGCATCGCCGCCGCGACGGTGGTCCTGGCTGCCGCAGTGCTGGCGGCTGTCAGCCTGGTCGGCGCCCAGCCTGGTGGCGAGCACGATTCAAGTCGCCACGGTCACGGGACCGATGCACGCCATGGCCGCATGGACGCGGCTGGACTGCAGAGAGACCACGGAAGGCCACGCATGCTCACCGATCGCCACCGCGAGATCCTCCCGACCACTCGGGAGTCGACCACCCACAAGTTCTCCGTCAGCGGCTTTGAGGGCTATCTCACCGTCGGGCTCTTTGACGACGGTCGCCCAGGCGAGATCTTCATCAAGATGAGCAAGGAGGGCTCGACCCTCTCCGGTCTGATTCAGGGCTTCTGCCGAAGTTTCTCGATCTCGCTCCAGTACGGGCTCCCCATCGACGACGCCGTTCGCCGCTTCAAGGGCATGCGGTTCGAGCCGTCGGGCCCCACGAGCAATCCAGACATTCCAGAAGCGTCGAGCATCCTGGACTACATCGCCCGATACCTCGAGTTCGAGTTCGGCAACGGGGATGACGAGGCGCGCGAC
>CAZSSV010000148.1:0-6315 GCA_964609425.1 uncultured Isosphaeraceae bacterium
GTCGGTCCTCGAGCGTTCCGCCAGCTGTCGCCTGTACCAGGCGGCCCAGCTCGCTGAAGACTGGCTGAACAGCGCCTTTGGCAAGGTGGTCCAGGGCCTCGGTCGGGTCCGCGAGCTCACGCGCCATCAACTTTCCAACAGGCGTTCCATCCGAGTGCAGCAGCCGTCGAACGTACCAGCGAATCCAGCCGGCCAGTTGCTCCGCAGCAGCGTCCGGCGCCTCGGCAAGCGTCGGCATGGGCTCGCCGGTGCCTGCAGTCTGATACGCGTGCTGAAGGACTTCTGCGTACAAAGACGCCTTGTCCTTGAAGTGGTAGTTCACCGCCGCGACGTTGGCGCCGGCCCGTTCACAGATCTCACGCACCGTGCCGCCTCGGAAACCACGGTCCGCGAAGACCCCCATGGCCGCGTCAAGGATGTCAGTCCTGGTACTCATCGGGACTCCCACGCCAGGGAAAGACGACACAAACATCCGTTTCAAACGGACGTTTGATGAGTGTACACCACGCAACAGGTCCACGCAAGCACATTGGATGGTCATGGTGGCTCCGACGCCCACCGCAGGGCCGCAGGCAGCGTGGTTCCAGCGTTGTGCCTCGAGCATGGCGGGCCGCAGACGTGCCTGTTGCAGGACCGGGGCTCACGCCCGTGACGTGGGAGGCCTCGTATGGGTCAACTCAAAGTCCGCTACCGGGCCGCGGCCCACGAGATCTTCAGCCATCCACAGCCCGAAGAGCATGCGGGTGCCGCCCTGCTCGGCCGACACCGTCGCCTGCCGCGCTTCGTCGATGGCGCTCGACAGCGACCGCATCTCACGTTCAACCCGGGAGGCGACTGCGGGAGGCACGCATACGAGTGCGCAGTTCAGCAGCGGCCCGCCGCAGGTCCGACCATGCTTGACCGCGGCCTCGACGTTGTCGATGAAGGCCTGATTGGTGAACTTGGCGACTGCCAACATGTTGGCGCGAAGCCTGTGCATGGCCAGCTCGGAGTCCGGGTCGACGTACACCCTCGCTTTCTCGGCGCCGCCGGCCGCGCGAAACACGGCCGCGGGGCGCTTACCGGTCTGCCGAACATCTCCGGTGTCCTCAACCAAGCCGGCATCTTCAAGGACGCGCACGTGGTAGGCCATCGACTGGTGCGTGCGTCCCGAACCTTCTGCGAGTTCGCTGATCGTCTGGGGCCCCTGCGAGAGCAGACGCCCGAGCACGGCCATCCGCGGGATCGACTGCAGGGCCGCCCAGTGCCGAGGATGCTGGATGTCCAGAGTGAGGGCAGGCGGCATGTGCGAACTCCAGGCGGTCTATCTTCAGGTTCGATGGGCCAGTCTGAGAATAACTCAAAGCGGCGAGGTCATCGGCGAAGTGAAGCCAGACAATCGGCATCATGTCACCGACGGTCGGTTTCGCTGTAGGCTTGCGGGAGGTCCCTGGCCGCCCACCGCCGTGAGGCAGCGGCACATCTCAGACCGGACCTCATCGAAGGAGAAAGACCCATGGCACGGCAGCACGTCATCCTCGCCGGATGCGCTGGGGCCATTCTGGCACCGTTGGCACACGGGCAACTGACACCCGCAGACATCGAGCGGCTTACCGATCAGGGGCTGCGAGAGGGCTGGACCTTCACCGTCGGGCTGAATGGTGCGGCGCACATTCCGCTGAGCGACCTGTCAGGAGGCGTACCCCCGTCCGTGGACCCTCCCGGGCGGTGCGCGCCACCGCCTCGATCCGGCCTGCCCGCGTCATTTGACTGGGAAGCGCAGGGGAAGGTCACGCCTGTCCAGAGTCAGGGCAGTTGTGGATGCTGCTGGGCGTTTGGACTGAACGGTCAGATCGAATCAGCCATCCTCATTCTGTCGGGAGACACGGTCGATCTCTCGGAGGAGTACCTTGTGAGTTGCCTTCGAGAGAGCGACAACTGCTCGGGTTGGAGCGCGTATCAGGCAGCGAGCAACTACCTCTCCACCGGCGCCACCCCCTCCTACTACTGCAGCGAAACAGGGACCGTCTCTGAGGAACAGCTCCCGTACACGTCCGGCGATGGCAGTTGGGCAGCCTGTGAGTGCCACTATGTCCACGAGTATTTTTTGCAGAGCCGTGACACCCCTTGGAGCGCCAGCCCGACTGTCGATGATCTCAAGACATTTGTGCACGACCACCATCCAGTCACGGTGGGCATTGAGACGACCGAAGCATTTCATGGCTACACGGGTGGAACCTTCAACGCCTGCCCGAGTTCGACCGGCATGGACCACTACGTGCTCATTGTGGGATGGGACGACTCAAAGGGATCGTCGGGGGCGTGGCGAATCAAGAACTCCTGGGGCACGAGTTGGGGGGAGTCCGGCTTCATGTGGATCGAATACGGCTGCCTCAATGTGGGCACCTGGGCCACAACCGCGATTTTGGACACGAGTTTCGCCGGCGAGCCACCCTGCGTTGGTGACATCACCGGCGACGGTCAGGTGAACATGGATGACCTTCGGGGCGTCCTCGAGGGCTTCGGGCAGTGCCCGCCCTGCGAAGTCGACTGCGACCCGATCACCGATGCCATGTTCGGCATCGCCGACCTGCTTCAGGTTCTTCAGGACTGGGGAGGATGCAGTGGTGTGATCTAGACGCCGAGCGGTTCGATATCAACCCCGCAGTCGTCGACACAGATCAGCGACCCGTCGGGGACTTCCTTCCACGCGTGATCACCGCGGTCGAGTGGTTCGGACACGACGACCGTCGACTCCTCCGCGAAGGTCGCGCTCGACCCGTCTCGATTCCTCACGGTCATCCCCTGCCCGTAGTACATGCTGGGCGCAGCGGCCCCTACAGCGAACCGAGCCCCCCAGAGGGCGTCCCCCCCCGTGGTCAGGATTGTCATCAGGAATGGCTCGCTTACATTGCACGCGCTGCGGCAGGCAAGGATTGACCGCACCATCTCTCGAATGGCATGAGGAGGGTCATCCGGAAGACCGAGCGTCATGGCCAAGGCGAACATTGTCTCGGAGTCGGTTTGCCCCTGACGCAATCCATACCACGGATCGGCCAGCGCGTCATCGAGCGAACGGCGCACTTCATCAAATCCACCGATGTCACCGTTGTGCTGAAAGAGCCAGTTCTGCATGAGAAATGGGTGTGTGTTCGTGCGCGACACAACGCCTCGAGTGACGGCCCGGACGTGTGCCAGAAAGGTGCCACTCCAGGTGTGACGAGCCAGACTCTTGACGTTTTCGTCGTTCCACGCCGCGCGGGTCTCGCGGTACTGTCCGGGATCGGGATCGCTGCCGTACCAGCCCATGCCAACGCCATCACCATTCACAACCCACGAACTCAGCGTGGCGTGCTTGGACTGATCAAGCAATGAGTGCTCCGGGTCATGAAGCAGTGAACTCATGCGGATCTCAGGGCCACGGTAGGCGAGCCATCTGCACATGTCAGTCTGCCACCTCGTCCCCATAGTCGGCTGGACCCAACTGCCGCGGCTTGATGGCCCTGGCCGGACTTCCGACACACACCTGCCAGGCAGGCAAGTCCTTGAACACGTCTGATCGGGCGCCGACGACCGTGCCCTCACCGATCGTGACACCGGCGGCAACGAACACATCTGCAGCGACCCACGCCCGCGGACCGATCATGATTGCCTTGGGGACGAGGGGAAAGTCAACGTCCTCGTGGTCGTGCGTGGCACCGCAAAGGTATGCGTACTGGCTGACCAGGGCATGGTCACCCAGCGTGACACCTCCCACGTTGTAGATGTCGGCATCGTTGGCGATGCAGGCGTGGGCACCCATCTTGAGAAAGGCCGGACACCAGATGACGGCCTTGGGGTACACACGGGCCGTTGGATGGAGATCGGCCCCAAAGCACCGCAGGAGCAGATTTCGCCAGCCATGGCAGGGTCGAGGCGTCCATCGAAACAGCAGAACATAGGCCCACGCCCACAACACACGGGCCACCTTGTTGCCCAGAGAATGGGGGCTGGTCGCCCTGGCCGGACTGCCGTTCGATTCGCTCATCGCCTCACCCTACCTCGGCAGCCCAGTGGACCGCCGGTCACTTTATCTTCAGCCTTGACAACCACTTGCGCCGCCGCTCCGCTTCTAACCCTCTGCCAGACAACCACATAAAGTGACCGGCGGTCGGTGGGGCGTACGCCGCCCGAACGCGTGGGTACCTGCGTTCCTGGCGGCGAAATGGGACATCACCCCCCGGACACTTTATCTCGTTTGCTGACATACAGTTAGGAATCGTCCATTTTGTAAGTTGTTGTGCCACAGGCAGATAAAGTGACCGGCGGTCGTGGGGCTGGGGCTCACCGGAGGCGGTGGCCGGTGGCGCGGAGGCGTTTGAGATCGTGCCTGGTCGGCATGGTGAAGTCGGTCGACTCGGACTGCTCATTGGCCATCGTCTGAAAGTCACCGGACTCCACAAGACGCACGCACTCGATG
Source organism: uncultured Isosphaeraceae bacterium (assembly GCA_964609425.1). GTDB lineage: Bacteria > Planctomycetota > Phycisphaerae > Phycisphaerales > SM1A02 > UBA12567. The sequence goes on from CAZSSV010000148.1 coordinate 4,439, forward strand.
ATGGCTTCGGCCGCGAGGTCCTTGGAGCGTGCCATGACGCTCTCGAGCGTGTCGTGGGGCCAAATGCGATACCGCTTCTGCACGATGATCGGACCGTCGTCGAGTTTCTCGTTGACAAAGTGCACACTCGTGCCGCCTTCCGTCTCGCCGTTGGCAAGCGTCCAGAAACTCGGCATGAGACCGCGGTACTTCGGCAACAACGCCCCGTGGCAATTCACGATGCCCATCGGCGTCTGTTCACGAAGCGCCTTGCCGTAGAACTGCGTGCCACTGATCGACACGATGAATTCGACACCTTCCTCTCGGAGGTGAGCTCTGAATGCTTCGCCATTGACGTTGACCGCCTCGGTAACCGGAACGCCATACTTGCGAGCAACCGCCTTGACGCTATGGCACGTTCGGGTCGAACCCAACCAGTCGTTCACGACCTTCGCTGCGATCTTCTTGCACACGAACTTTCGAAACTTCCACTGAAAGTAGCCGAATCCGTACAGCTTGTAGAGATCCATGGCCGTCCCGACCACGCTCCGTTTGCCCTGCGCAACCGACTGAATGTTGATGCCCGCCGTCGAGTCCGCAAACTCACGCAGGTATTTGTCCAACACCTTTGGAAGATAGAAGGGCTCGTTCTGGATGAAGACGTACTTCTTCACGTCGCCTCTTTGACCACGTCGCAGAATCGACCACACAGTCCAGCCTTGGAGAAGTCCCGCCGAATCGCCTCCTGGGCCCGCTCGCCCATCGCACGGAGTTCCTGGGCCGAGGTTTCGCGGATCTCCCGAAGCACCCGCTCGGCACCATCCACGTCTCCGTGGGGAATGTGCCAGCCAATGCGATTGTCTCGGACGATGTCGGATGCATGGCACGGATCGGGCGCGAGGAGCAGAATGGGGCGTCCGACCGCCATGGCGCCGTAGATCTTGCACGGATGAACGACTCCGACAACATCGTCCCCGACCGACACCAGGTGAACGTCGGCCGCGCTCAACGAGTACCGAAGCGTCTCGAACGGCTGGTAGGGAAGCGATCGAATGTTGCCTGGCGACTCCGTGGCGATCGTGTCGTCCACGACCTGCTTTCCGACGCCTCCCCCGATGAAAAGAAACTCCATCCCGGCATCGTCCTGCATGCGCAGGGCCGCGTCGAGCACCGTCTTGACCGGCGTCGAAAAGCCATGGTTGCCGCTGTACATGACGACAAACTTGTCGCCCTCGATGTTGTCCGATCGCCATGGGTTGTCGGCGTGGCCAATCATCTCCATGTGATCATCGTGCGGCCACGGCGGCATGACCACCGTCTTCGACGCGACATCCCGCTTCTTCTGAAGTCGCTCGGCCATGAAGCGATCCAACGCCACAATGCGTCGGGCCCGCCCCAGAATCCGTCGGTTGAGCCAATCCATCCCCCTGGCCGCGAGCGACCCCTCTCTGACCTTGCCGAGTTCGATCACCTGATCTGGGTTGAGGTCCATCACCCAGTACACAATTGGCTTCCATCGGAGCCATGAGATCACGAGCGCCGCGATCGGACACATCGGAGGAGACGTACTCACGACGATGCAATCCACCCGCGTGACGAAAAGCCCCCGAACCATCTGCTGCAGCATCAACAGCAATCCACCCAGAACGCGAAGCGGAATCGACTTCTTGCCGAAACTCGAAAGCGGCAGGCGACGAATCTCGACGCCGTCCCTGACCTCCCGAAGCGGGTACTGACGGCTCGGGTCGTCGTAGCCGCGACTCGCGGCGTACACCACCACGTGGTTGCCGCGCTGAACGAGTTCCGCAGCGGCATCGTGCAGGTGCTGCCCGACGCTCGCTGGATCGGGCACGTACACCTGCGTCAACAGCAGGATGGTGCCGCGTTTGGCGGTTGGG
>CAZSSV010000149.1:0-6306 GCA_964609425.1 uncultured Isosphaeraceae bacterium
TCGGCTCGTGCGCGCTTTTTACGCTATTTGTTATGGAGGCTGTGAACCAGATGCCACGGCGATTCGGCGGGATCTCGGGGAGATCCGAGCGATGGTGGAGCACACGCCATGACATCGCCAGGTGAGCCGGCCGGCTGGGCGCCGCACGATGAAGCTCGGAGCCACAGGCAGATCACATGGCTTCGAGGCGTGTGCCGAGGCGTTGATGTGCTGGATCTCGGGTGTGGCAACGGCCGAGTCGCGTGTGAACTTGCTGAACACGCCGCATCGTGGCATGCGATTGACTCCGATGGTGCGGCGGTCGCTGCGTGCGCCAAGGCGGCCCCCGCTGCATCTGTGTCTGTGGCCGACTTTCGGTCGCCGCCATTCGAAGTCGCATCCTTTGACGTGCTGCTGCTGTTGGGCAACACGCTGTGCCTTCTGTGGAACGTCGATGAGGCTGTGGATGCGATGGCGCAGTGGCGGGCCATGCTGCGGCCCGGCGGCATGCTCCTTCTGGACGATCTGGCAGACGATCTGTGGCCGGAGCTTTCAGAAGGACGCTGGTGCGCCGGGTTGGACCATGATGAAGGCCGGCAGATGGTGTGGGCACCGGACGACGCAGTCTTTGCGGTTCGGTCGGGCTCGGATGTGGACGATGCGCGTTGGACGCTTGGGGATGACGATCGTCGTATGCGGCTGTGGACCGCTGGGGCGCTCAGATTGGCCGCCAGGGCCGCGGGTTTCGACCCTCCAGACCGCCAGTCTGAGGCGGGCGTGTTGATCGTGCGGCCTGCGCGGGATGGCGGGGCTGCTTAGACAAAGCAGCAGGCGCGTGACTTCATGCGGCAGCAGATCCCGCCGATTCCCTCCTCGGGGATTCTTCCCATTGGGATCACCCCCAGAAGGGACCATCGACCCATGCCTGCACAACGCTCTCGCACCGCCGGCTGGCGGCACTGCCTGCAGCAGATTCGTGATCGACGCGGCTCCATCGAGTTGGCGGTGCGGCCCCCTGGTGGCGGTGGGCCGACGGGCCTACGTGGTGACCTGCTCTTTCGAGCGCGGGTCATTAGTCTGGAGCGTGACAGCATTCGAGTCGAAACGCCCGTCTCACTCGGCATGGCGGTCGACTTTGTCGACGGTCTGGAACTGGTTGCCATCATGGCCATCGGTCAGAATCGCTGGATGTTCCATACGACCTGCCTCGGCTCGGTTGGGCAGGGTGGACACGGCACACCGCCCGCCTTGAAGCTGTCAGCGCCCAAGGACGTTGAACGATGCCAGCGGCGGCGTGACTATCGAATCGACACGGCGAACCTGCACCTCCCTGATGTTCGCATGTGGCCGCTGCTGGACCCCGCGACGGTGGTGCCGGCCGAGCGGTTGGCGGCGGTGGACTTCCAGCGCGAAATGGACGGGCAACTCCCCCAGGGTGGACCACCGCCACTGGACGACGACTTGAGGCCTGCACTGGGGCCCGAGCACTGCGGGCGAATTGTGAACCTCGGTGGGGGCGGATTGGGACTTGCCGTCGGCGTGGAAGACGCAGGCGCGATCGGCCGGCACGCGACATGGTGGCTCCGATTCGAGTTGGCTCCGTCGGTACAGACACCCATATGCGCCGCGGCCCGTGTGGCGCACCGTCATCTTCGGAGTGACCGCTCGCTGTACTGCGGCATGTGCTTCGACTTCTCAGCCAACCCGCCGCATCACGACGTCGTGGCTCGACAAATCATGCGGGCGATCGCGGGCCTTCAGCGGCGGCAGTTAGGACTTCGCAAGGCTGGCTAGGGAGCGAGCGACGGAGGACCTCGGCCTTGGTTTCGGACTCGGCCAGTTCCGATGCAGGGTCCGAGTCAGCCACGATGCCGCACCCGACGCCATACCGCAGGGTCTCGTCTTCGATGACCGCCGTGCGAATCGCGACCGACAGGCACAGCCCTCCGCCCGGCCCGATCATGCCAATGGCGCCGCAGTACACGCCGCGGGGCACCGGCTCCAACTCGTGGGCAATCTGCATGGCGCGAATCTTGGGCGCGCCTGTGATGGAGCCTGCAGGAAACGTGGCGCGCAGGATGTCCAGAAGACTGACCCCCTCACGGAGTTGCCCCCGGACTTCGGCGACGCCGTGATGGACCGTCGGATGTGATTCGATCCGGCGTGGGCAGACGACATTGACAGAGCCGGTTGTGCACACGCGTCCGAGGTCGTTCCGCATCAAGTCGACAATCATGTGCAGTTCGGCCGCGTCCTTTTCACTCTTGAGGAGTGTGCCGGCGGGCATGTGAGCGGCGGCTGTACCCTTGATGGGTCGAGTGGTCACCGCCCCGAGCGCGTCGACCTGGAGAAACAACTCCGGGCTCAGGCTGACGATCGTCCGCTCGCCGCACTCGAGGCACGCGCCGAAGGCAGTTTGGGGCTCGGACAGCGCCGAGAGGGCCAGGGCGCGTGGTTCGCCGGTGACCGGAATGCGAAGTTCCCGGCACAGATTGACCTGAAAGACATCACCGGCGCGGATGTACTCGATGGCCTTCGCGACGATCGCGGGCCAGGCATCGGCGCATGGTGTGCTGGCAGTTGGCCCGATGGCCGTTATGGATGTCGGCCGCGTGCGCTCGAGTGTCGGCGGCGACCCAGCGACCCACCAGCGGCCCGTCTCCGCGTCATGCATGTACGCATCGGGGCACCACAGCAGTTCCGCGATCGTCGCGTCCACGTCCGCATGGGGATTGGTGGCCGGTTCGAGTGCATATCCGAGTTCGTAGTACAGACAGGCGATCCATCCGGCAAAGGGCGGGAGTCCCGGGTCGGTGCTTGCCTTCCGGGCGTCTTGCTCCACGGCCTCGAGGGCTGCGAACACCCCGCCGGCCGCAGCCCGTTCCATCAATGGATGTTCAGGTCCAATCCAGACGCCGCCCGCTGTGCTGCATGCTGCCCGGCCCCTGGGAGATGCCAATACGCTCCAGCGTGCCGAGGCGGCCGTACCGCGGTTCGAGTGCAGGGCGGCAATCGGCACGCGCTTCGGCCACATCGCGATCACATCGAGGGGTGAGAGACCCTCGAGTTCGGGATGCATGCGGACCAGCATGTCGATCATGATATGAACGTGTCCCACGGCGGCGACAGGGGTGCGGTCACGGGTACACTACGCGGCTTCCGCAGCCCACCACACTCCAAGAAGGACGCTTGATCCATGCCCGCAACCCGGACTCGCCGCGCTCCCCGCCCCTCCACCCGAAAGATCTGCCCCTCGCATGATCTACGCGTTCGGTCGGACCAAGACAGACGGTGATGCTTCGATGAAGGTACTGCTCGGGGGCAAAGGGGCCAACCTGGCAGAGATGACATCGATCGGCCTGCCCGTGCCTCCGGGGTTCACGATCACGACGGCGACCTGCCAGGCGTACAACGATCGGGGCAATCGCCTTCCCGACGGATTGATGGACCAGGTCGCCGCGGCCGTTCGCCGGCTTGAGCGAGAGACGGGCAAGAAGTTCGGCAGCACGTCGGACCCACTGCTGGTGAGCGTTCGAAGTGGCGCCGCCGTGTCAATGCCCGGCATGATGGAGACAGTCCTGAACCTTGGTCTCAACGATGCGTCGGTCGAGGGCCTTGCTGAACTCACGGGAAACAGGCGATTCGCGTTCGACGCCTACCGCCGCCTCATCAACATGTTCGGGAGTGTCGTCTTTGAGATTGACCACGGCCACTTCGAAGCCGAGTTTGACGCGGTCAAGAGAAAGTGCGGCGTGACCGCGGACACTGACGTGCCCGTTGGCGGTCTCGAAGACCTGTGCGTGCGGTACGAAAAGGTCTTCCGAAAGCATGCCAAGATCGAGTTTCCGCAAGATCCCTACGAGCAGCTGCAGCACGCAATCGAGGCCGTGTTCCGCTCGTGGTCATCTGGCAAGGCGATCGCCTATCGGCAGATCAACGAGATCACCGGGCTCGCTGGAACGGCCGTGAATGTGCAGACGATGGTCTTTGGCAACATGGGCGACGACTCCGGGACCGGTGTCGCGTTCACCCGTGACCCGTCCACCGGCAAGAACGAGTTCTACGGTGAGTTTCTCGTCAACGCTCAGGGCGAAGATGTCGTCGCTGGAATCCGAACCCCGCGGCCTGTCCGGCAGATGACGCGGTGGAACAAGGCCGTATTTGAACAACTCCTGAAGGTGCGATCGAAACTCGAGAAACACTATCGGGACGTTCAAGACATCGAGTTCACGATCGAACGCGGGCACCTGTGGATGCTCCAGACGCGATCGGGCAAGCGAACCGCCGCGGCGGCCGTTCGGATTGCGGTAGAGATGGTTCAGGAACGACTCATCAAGCGTGATGAAGCGATCATGCGTGTTCCCGCCGGCGACCTTGTGCAATTGCTGTTGCCAAGTTACTCCGCGAAGGACAAGAAGGGCGCGGACATGCTCGTCAAGGGGCTCCCCGCATCGCCCGGCGCTGCCAGTGGCATGCTTGCCTTCAGCGCCGAGGAGGCCACCCAGCGAACGCAGGCCGGGGAGGATGTCATTCTGGTTCGCCGGGAAACCTCACCCGAGGACGTGGAGGGCATGCACCATGCCGTCGGCATTCTCACCAGCACCGGCGGAATGACGTCCCACGCCGCGGTCGTCGCCCGCGGGTGGGGCAAGTGCTGTGTCGCGGGAGCAGGTGAACTTGAGATTGACGAGAAGGGCCGCCAGGTCCGGATCGGCAAGCGGTCATTTGGACCGAAGGACACATTCTCGCTGGACGGATCGACGGGGGAGGTGCTTGCTGGCGCCATCAAAGGTTCGACTCCCAAGATGTCCAAGCACTTCGGAACGCTCATGAAGTGGGCCGATGCGAAGCGACGTATGAGGGTTCGGACGAATGCCGACTCTCCTGCCGACGCCAAGCGAGCCCGCGACTTCGGTGCTGAAGGCATCGGGCTGACGCGGACTGAACACATGTTCTTCGATGCTGACCGCATTACGAACATGCGTAAGATGATTCTGGCGACGAGCCGCACCGAGCGGGAGAAGGCGCTGAAGAAGTTGCTTCCGTACCAGCGAAAGGACTTCGTCGGCATTTTCACGGCGATGAAGGGGCTGCCGGTCACGGTCCGTCTCCTGGACCCGCCGCTGCACGAGTTCCTGCCCAATGAGGAGTCGTCGGTCAAGGATGTGGCTGCGTCGCTTGGCGTCAAGCCCAGGGAAGTTCGGAGGCTCGTCGCGGCGCTTCACGAGGCGAACCCGATGCTTGGCCATCGTGGGTGCCGACTTGCGGTGACGTATCCGGAAATCCTGCACATGCAGGTTCGTGCGATCGTCGAGGCGATGATCGCGTGCAAGAAGAAGAAGATTGACGCCAAGCCGGAGATCATGATCCCACTCGTGGGCACGAAGGCCGAACTCGAGATGCTGCGAGCCGAGACGCTGGCGACGATTGCGGAAGTGAAGAAGGACAAGAAGTACACGGGGCGGCTCGACATTCCCGTCGGCACGATGATCGAGATTCCCCGGGCGGCAGTGACGGCCGACGAGGTTGCCGAAGTCGCTGACTTCTTCAGTTTCGGCACGAACGATCTCACGCAACTCACGTTTGGCTACAGCCGCGACGATATCAACGGCTTCCTTCCGGACTACCTGCACCGCGGCATCCTCGCAAAGGACCCGTTCCAGTCGATCGACGTCGATGGGGTGGGCGCGCTTGTTGAGGCTGGCTGCCGTAAGGGTCGCATCACCAAGCCGAAGCTCAAACTCGGCGTGTGTGGCGAGCACGGCGGGGACCCGGACAGCGTCACATTCTTCGAGGCGTGCGGGCTTGACTACGTCAGTTGCTCGCCATTCCGTGTGCCGACCGCTCGCCTCGCTGCGGCGCAGGCGGTTGTGGAAGGCAACTAGGGAACCCGCGTTGGCAGGTCGTTGACACCTGAATCCGGCGCGCCCTCCGCCGCTGTGCTTCGGTTTCCCCCCGTGTGCGGGAGGCAGGCCACCACGCCGCCAGGGGGAAGTACGCTGCGGCGTGCCCAATCAGCGGGAAAGGCTCGAGTCACACGGCCTGGCGCATCGCTTCGGCCATGGCTTCGCCTCCGATGAGCTCGCCGGGTGTCCACTCCAGACCAAGCCCCGAACCATCGTCGTGCCTGGGAATGATGTGAAAGTGCACGTGAAAGACGGCCTGGTGTGCTGCAGCGCCATTGTTCTGCAAGACGTTGTAGTCGGCGCAGCCGGTGACCTCCAGGACGGCCCGGGCAATCCTGGGCAAGACGCGTCCAACCGCGGCAGCGCTGTCGTCGCTGAGTTCATGCAGAAAGGCGACCCGCTCCTTGGGTATCACCAGCAC
>CAZSSV010000150.1:0-6267 GCA_964609425.1 uncultured Isosphaeraceae bacterium
CATCCCGGAGTTCCCCGGGATGACGGTTGGCTTGGGCGATGGGGCCGCGCTCGGTGCTCGCCCATGCGGGGACGCGATCGGCCCCGGGCGTCAGCCCTGCAATCCTCAGCAGAATCTGACCGCGACGTTCCCCACGGAGCAGTGCAGGTGTGACGGCCCTCAGGGCGGAGCGTCACTGCACCGAATGGCGGTGGTCGCGGTTCGAGGTGGCGTGCCGTCCGCTGACGCTACAGATTCCCACGCCGCTCCTGCTCAATCTCAAGCGACTCAAACAACGCCTTGAAGTTGCCCTTGCCGAATGATTGGCTGCCGCGGCGACCGATGATCTCGAAGAAAAGCGTCGGGCGGTCCTGGAGCGGCTTGGTGAAGAGCTGCAGCAGGTAGCCCTGGTCGTCGGCGTCGACGAGGATTCCGAGATCCTTGATCCGCTCATGATCCTCTCGAACCGGTTTGTGTCCGCTCTCGGTCAGCATCTTGTCGACCCGCGCCCACACGGTTTCATAGTACGTGTCCGGGATATGCAGGAAGTCGACGCCGCGGCGGCGAAGTTCGGAAACGGACTCAACGCAGTCATTGGTTCGAAACGCGAGATGCTGCACTCCGGGTGTCATGTCGTGCCACTCCAGGTACTCCTGAATCTGGCTCTTCTTCTTGCCGGGTGCCGGCTCGTTGATCGGGAACTTGATGAGATTGTTGCCCGAGGCCATGACCTTGGACATCAGCGCCGAGTACTCGGTGGAAATGTCCGCGTCATCAAAGTGCTTGAACATCGCGAAGCCGAGCACGCTCTCGTACCAGTCGACCCAGTGGTTCATCTTGCCGTCATCGACATTGCCGACGCAGTGGTCGAGGAACATCAGGCCGCAGGGGTTCTTGCGATTGAAGTCATTGATGGAAAGGCCGTCGATCCTGCGGAACCCGGGCTCGAAGTCGCCACCGCCTTTGACGCGGTCAATCGAATAGTCGCCGGTTCGGCTCACAAAGGAGTGCACCGCTCGGCCGTACGTCTTGATTCCGGCCGTCGTGACCGTTCCGGTCTCATCCGACAAGGTCAGTGGCTCGTAGGCTGACTCGGCACCGTTGGCGATCGCCTGCTTCCACGCCGCTTCGGCATCTTCAACCGTGAACGCGATGTCCTTGACGCCGTCGCCATAGCAGCGGATTTCCTCGGCGGCCGGGTCATCCTTTGAGAGCGGCGTCTCCAGGAGCATGCGAATGTTGCCCTGCGTCAGCAGGTATCTGGATCGGTCGCGGCTGCCGGTCGTCAGGTCGGCCATCTGCTCGATGGTGAAGCCGAATGTGTACGCGTAGAAGAACGCGGCCTGCTTCGCATTGCCCACGAAGAAGCGGACATGGTCGACGTCGATGAGTGACAGGGGGTCGGCCGTCGTCTGGGTCTGCGGCATGTTGGCGGTGGTCATGGCACGATGCTCCGGTGTTGTTGCAGCATGTGCTGCGAGGGGGCTCATGATACCGCAAGCGGCCTGCGATTCGAGGTCCGACAAACTGGTGATTCGGCGCGTGTTTAGGCTGTTCGCGGGTCAGTAGGTCAGCACGCTGTGAACCTGGTGCGGTGCGATGCGAGCAGCACCGCCCAGTGATGCGAGCTCGATGAGCACCGTGATGCCGGCAAGCTCGCCCCCGAGCGCATCGACCAGTTGGCAGCTGGCCTCCATCGTGCCGCCCGTGGCGATGAGGTCGTCCACCAGAAGAACGCGCTGGCCCGGGGTGATGGCATCGGCATGAATCTCAAGCGTGTCGCTTCCATACTCCAACTCGTAGTCGCGGGCGTGCGTTTCAGCAGGCAGTTTGCCGGGCTTGCGAATTGGGACGAACCCCGCGTTCAATGCCCTGGCGAGCAGCGTCCCGAAAATGAATCCCCGAGACTCGGCGCCCACGACAATATCGATGCCCAATTGTCGAAATGGGTTCACCATGAGTTCGGCGGCCAGTGCCAGCCCTGCACAGTCACGGAGCAGGGGGGTGATGTCCCGAAAAACGATCCCGGGCTGCGGGTAGTCGGAGATGTCTCGGACGAGCGCTCGAAGACGTTCGGGCATGGAGGCCTCCTTCCGGCCGTGCGGATCGTAGAATGCCAGGGCCATGCCTGCCAAGAAGGCCACGTCGAAACTTGAAACGGTCGAACCGCTCGGGCTCCGGGTGCTGCTCCGAAAGGACGAGGACCGAAAACGCACCAAGTCGGGCATTCATCTGCCCGACAAGATTGAGATTCCGACCATCACCGGCCGAATTGTGGCGGTGAGCAGGCAGATCGAACTGGACGAAGATTGGCCGCTGGCCCAGTACGACAAGGTGCTCTTCAATCCCAAGCACGCCGTTCCGGTGGACTTTGAGGGCGACAATCGCCTCTTCGTGGTGCCGGTCGAGGACATCGTGGCGGTGTTCCGCCGCGACGGTTGATCGAGTGGGCAGCGGCGATCTGAAGCACGTGCAGGTGGCCGAGTCCGCCGCGGACGTCTCACTGCGGGTGCCGGGTTCCAAGAGCGTCTCCTGCAGGGCACTCATCCTCGCAGCGCTGGCGCGTGGTACCTCGCAACTCGGTGGTCTCCTCAGGGGCGACGATACCGACGCGTTGGCCGCCGCCATCGAAGCGCTCGGGGTTCCGGTACTGCTCGGTGACGACGAGACCGTCGTGGAGGGCGGAGGCGCACTCCGGGGGACCAGTGGCGTCGTGCATGTGGGCCATGGCGGAACCCCGGCTCGCTTCCTGCTTGCCCTGGCATCCGCTGCCGAGGGTGACACCACCATTGATGGAAGCGACAGGCTTCGCCAGCGGCCCATGGGCGACATGAGCGGGCTGCTTGGAGATCTGGGAGTCGAAGTGGACGATCTCGGGGACAGCGACCATCTCCCACTTCTGGTTCGAGGATCGAGTTGGACCAACAGCGTTCTGGAAGTGGGAAAGACCGCGTCCAGCCAGTTCCTCTCGGCGCTGCTGCTGGTGGCGCCGACCATGCCGGGGGGGCTGGAACTTCGGCTGCGAGCGGCCCCGACCAGTGCGCCGTATCTCACGCTGACGATTGCTGAGCTCAGGCGGTGGGGTGTGGATGTGAAGACCGACTACGGGGACGGCTACGCGGCGCGCATCTCGGTATCGCACACACCGCTCCAGGCCCGGCGTCGCGCTGTGCCACCGGACGCCAGTTCGGCGCTCTTCTGGGGCGTGGCGGCGACGATTCTTCCCGGGTCGCATGTCACGCTGCCCGGCCTCGAACTCGCGGACGGTCAGCCGGACGCGGCGGCATTCCAGGTCCTGCAGGACATGGGGCTCGGTGTGAGGGAATCAGAATCCGGCGTCAGCCTGAAGGGACCGGCAGTGGTTCGGTCGGCCGGTCGCATTGACTGCGATCGAATGCCAGATGCGGCGCCTGCATTGGCGGTGGCGTGCTGTTATGCCGACGCGCCGACCCAACTCACCGGACTCTCGACCCTGCGGCACAAGGAGTCCGATCGCGTGGCCACCGTGGCCGGCGAGCTCACCAGGGCGGGCGGCGACGTCAAGGCCGTCGAGGACGACCTGATCGTCCGCCCCAGCCCGATGCCCGAGCGTCCGGTGACCATCGAAACATGGAATGACCATCGAATTGCCATGGCCGGTGGCATCCTCGGGCTTCGGCGGGGCGGCGTGGCCATCAGCGACCCTTCGTGCGTCGCCAAGAGTTACCCGGCGTTCTGGGACGATCTGCGCGCCTTTGCTCGGCGGCCCTCCAGCGGCGATACTGCCTGACCATGGCACCCTTCTGGCATCTCGCGAAACGGCTGCTCGATCGCCGCGGCATGTTGACGGCGGCGGTGCTGTTGGCATTCCTCTCTGCGGCCGGACTTGGCGTGGGACTGCTGGCGTTGGGACCGATGCTCGAGCAGATTCTCCACCCGGAGGCGGGGCACGGATTGAGGCAGATCGCTGAACAAGCCAACCAGGGTGACGGGTTCTGGCATGTTCCGGACGCGATCGTGGCGATCCTCCCTGAGGGGCGCTTCAACGGCGTGCTGCTGCTGATTGTGCTGATCTGGTGTTTGACGGTTGTCGGCGCCACGGCCAACTTTCTTCACCAGTACCTGAGCCAGACGCTCGCCACGGTCACGATTGCCGGCATCCGCCGCGAGCTGTTCGTGCACGTGCTCCGCCTTCCGCTCTCGGGCGTCGTGAGACGCGGTTCGAGTGAGTACGTCTCACGCATCATTCGGGACGCAGCCGCGCTCGAGTCGGGTTTCGTGGGACTTCTGGGCAAGTCCGTGGCGCATATCTCCAAGGGCCTCGCTGCGTTGGTCGTGGCGTTCATCTTTGACTGGAAGATCGTGCTGGTGGCGATCGTCGTCGGTCCGATTCTGGGCATTGTTCTTCGAAAGATCTCCAAACGCATCCGAAGAGGAGCCCACGGATCACTCGCAGCCCAGCAGGACCTGCTGCGCCTCTCCGGTGAACGCGTTCAGGGACTTCGTGCGGTCAAGACGAGCACGGCAGAGCCCACTGCGATCGAGCAGTTTGATGAAGCCAACGACCGGGTCGTCCGCTTCGAATTGAAGATGCGGACCGCCAAGGCCATGAGTTCGCCCATCATGGAGACGCTCGCCATTCTTGTGCTTGGCGCGCTGGCGTTGCTCGCCGCGAACAGCATTCTCAAGGGCGACCTGCCGTTTGAGCGTTTTCTGCTCTCGATTGGTGCGCTCGCCGTTGCAGGCGCGTCGTTTCGGCCGCTGGCTGCGATCATCAATGACATCAGCGCGGCCGCCGCCCCCGCGGGACGCATTCTCGACGTGCTTGGGGAGCCGGCCGAGCCTGAGGACGGCAGTGCACTGCCGCGTCATGCCCAGACCGTGTCGATCGAGTCGGTGAGTTACACCTATCCGGGTGCCGAGCGCCCTTCGGTGGACGATGCCACGCTCTCGGTGGCCTACGGAACGCACGTCGCGGTCGTCGGTCCCAATGGATCTGGCAAGACGACACTGCTCAGCCTCATCCCACGGCTGCTCACACCGAACCGAGGCGTCGTTCGAATCGATGGGGTCGATGTCTCGACCGCGAGCTTGAAATCGGTGCGTGGTCAGATCGGGGTGGTGACGCAGGAGTCGTTCATCGTTCGCGGGAGCATTGCCGAGAACATTGGGCTGGGCACGCCGGATGCGACGCGGGACGACATCGTCGCTGCAGCGCAGGCGAGCCACGCGGCATCCTTCATCGCCGATCTGCCCGACGGCTACGACACGATGGTCAGCGAACACGGCGCCTCCCTCTCGGGCGGTCAACGTCAGCGCCTCTCCATCGCCCGCGCGCTCCTGCGAAAGCCAGCCCTGCTCATCCTTGACGAGGCAACCAGCCAGGTGGACAGCGAATCCGAGGCCGCCATTGCGGAGGCCATCCGAGGCATTCGAAACTGTACGGTGCTTGTCATCGCGCACCGGCTCGCCACGGTGCTGGACTGCGATCGCATTGTTGTGATGGATGAAGGGCGGATTGTGGATGTCGGTCCGCATGAAGCGTTGCTGGGCCGCTGCGCGCTGTACGAACGACTGATTCGAACGCAACTGGTGGCGGTCGAGTCGTGAACGGCCCGCGGGTGCCGCGCGGTATGGCCGGCCTGGCGCTGTTCGCGGCACTGGTCGGTATCGCCGCCGTCGTTCGCCTGTTCGTGGGAAGTGACCCTCTGAGCGGGGAGATCGACTTCTCATGGCCCCACACGAGTTACATCGGTTTCAGGTCCACGGCAGTCGTGACAGCTGCCCTGGTTGGCGCGGCGCTCGCTCTCTCAGGCATGTTGTTGCAGGCGGCGCTTCGGAACCCGCTGGCTGCGCCCTCGGTCTTGGGTGTCAGCAGTGGTGCCGGGCTCGGTGTGATGGTGTCACTGTTTCTGGCGTACCAGACCGGTGTGACGAACATGCCGTGGGGCCTGTCCGCCATGCTTGGCGCCGTGTTCGCGCTCGGCGTCGTGCTGGCACTGGGGGGTCGGGGTGGCTGGCCCGACCCCGTCTCGACCATCCTGGCGGGCGTCATTGTGGCCACGATGTGCGGCGCGGGGATGGTGCTGCTGCAGGGACTGGTGCCGGATGGACTGCGGGGTCGCTTTCTCTCGTGGGCGATGGGGACGATTCCCGAGTCGCTTCCTGCGGGGGGGCTCGTGACACTGCTCGCCCTGGTGGCTGGGGCGGCCTGCGGCGCGTGGCGGTGGCATGGGCGTCTGGACGCGTTGCTGCTCGACCACGCCAGTGCGGTCACGATCGGCGCCGCGCCCGGGCCGGTGCGATTCA
>CAZSSV010000151.1:0-6237 GCA_964609425.1 uncultured Isosphaeraceae bacterium
CTTCGCGGGGTATCGCGTCGTAGAGAGTGGGAGGTACTACGGAGAGGGATATCAAGACGTGCAGCATCGTCGCCCGTCCATTGGCAATGCGGAACGCGTGCTCGGCTGGGTGCCGACGATTTCGACCGAGGACTCGGTTGCTCGAACCGTGGACTGGTTCATAGAGGATCACGTGCGAACGCTTGCGACTGCCCCGACGTGCTCGGAGGCGCCGACGGGCGCATGAAACTCGGCTTGCGTATCGATGTTGATACGTACCGAGGAACGCGTGATGGACTTCCAGCACTGCGAAGGCTGCTTGATGCGCGGGGCATTCGCGCGAGTTTCTTTCTGACCGTCGGGCCGGACAACATGGGCCGTCATCTGTGGCGACTCTTCAAGCCATCCTTTCTGATGAAAATGCTTCGGAGCGGGGCTCCGAGTATCTATGGGTGGGACATCGTGCTGAGGGGAACCATGGGGCCGGGCCCCATGATTCACAGGCGGCTTGCCGCTCACCTCGCCGCGCTTGGCCCCGAGGAGCATGAGATTGGCACGCACGCGTGGGACCACCACTGGTGGCAGGTGGCAGCCCACACCGCGTCCATGGAGCGGTTGCGAAGTGAGATGTGGCGGGCACATGAAGCGATTGCGGATGTGGCGGGCCGGGCACCGAGCTGCGCGGCGGCTCCGGGGTGGAGATGTACGCCCGAAATGCTCGCGTCCCGAGAGGGGCTGGGGTACGCCTACGTCAGCGACTGCCGAGGTCAGGGTGTGTTTCAGCCGGATCAGGGACCGCCACAGGTCTGCTGCAACCTCCCGACCTGGGACGAGGCGGTCGGGCGGAATGGCGTCACGAGTGAGACGTTCAACCAATACCTGTTGGACACCATGAACCGGGATGAACAGGACGTGCTGACCATTCACGCCGAGACAGAGGGTGGCACACTTCGCCCGCTCTTTGAGGACTTTCTCGACCTTACGTCGGCCGAAGGAATCGAGTGTGTTCCGCTGTCGGAACTCCTTCCAGAACACATCGAACGCGGGACGATCACGAAAGGCCGCGTCGAGGGACGCGAAGGATGGGTTGCCGTGAAGGGGAAGGTGGCGTGAGTTCGATGCAGATGCCGACGCTTTCCCAGCGGAGGTCGTTCGCCAAGACAGCGGTCTGGTGCCTCGTCCTCATGTTCGTGGTGATCTACCTGATACCACTTTCCATTCGCCCGCTTGTGGTTCCCGATGAAGCGCGGTACGGCGTCATACCCGCCGAGATGCTCGATACAGGCGAATGGATTGTTCCGCACCTCGCAGGCATTCGCTACTTCGAGAAGCCGGTACTCGGATACTGGATGACGGCGGTGTCCTTTCTCTGCTTTGGGGAGAATCCTTTCGCACTGCGACTGCCAGCGGCCTTGATGTCCGGCTTGGCAATCGCAGCCATCGTGTTGTTCACACGCCGATGGACAGCCCGATGGGATCTGGCCGCGTTGGCGGGCGTTGTCCTGGCAACCTCGTTGGAGCCGGTTGTACTCGGGACGACGGCCGTACTGGACGCGCCATTTTCCGCATGCGTCACCGTCACGATCGTGTGTTTCTACCTCGCGACGCGTGCCGGCGGCCGTGCGAAGTTCGGGTGGCTCCTCGCGGCCGGCGTCGCGTGTGGCGCGGCCTTCCTCATCAAGGGCTTCCTCGCCGTTGCATTGCCTGGGCTGGTCCTGGCGCCATGGCTGGCCTGGTCCGGGAGGTGGCGGGAACTCCTGACACTTCCATGGATTCCAGCAGCGGCGGCGATTCTCACCTCGCTTCCCTGGGCGCTGGCGGTTCATGAGCGGTCCGATGCGTTCTGGAACTACTTCTTCTGGGTCGAACATGTGCACCGCTTCACCGCCGGCGGGGAAGCCCAGCACCCGGAACCGTGGTGGTTCTTCCTTCCCATCATCTGTGTCGGTTTCATCCCGTGGGTTTTCGCGGCGCCGCTTGCGATGCTCGGGCTCATTCGCCGGGGATTTCCCTTAGACGAAGCTCGCCTGCTCATCTGCTGGCTTGTGCTTCCGCTGGCGTTCTTCTCCGTGTCTTCTGGAAAGCTGCCAACCTACATTCTTCCGTGCTTTCCACCGGCCGCGGCGCTCATGGCCGTCGGGCTGGTGGAGCGATTCAGTCACGTCGGTCCCAGACGCGGCTTCAAGGAGATGCTTCCGGGCGGTGTGCTCATCGTTCTTGGCGTGCTTGCTGTCGCTGGCGCGTTTGTAGTGCCTGCCGATCCGATCGACGGTGGCCCATGGCAGGACGGGGGCACCTGGCGGCTGGCCCTTCTGGGCGCAACGCTCATGTTCTGGGGCGGTGCCGACTGGGTATCGCAGCGGACCGACGATGGCAGGTCTCGCGTGCTCATTGGCGGCCTCGGCGCGGCAGGGTTTCTTGCGATCATGACGTCGCTCATGCCCACCGGTTGGATGACCATCGCCAAGGCGCCCATCCAATGGATGCAACCATGGGAGCCGCTCGCGGACCGCTCCACGGTTCTGGCCGGGCGGGACTTTGTGCATGCCGCACGGTGGTCCTGGCCGGACGCCGAGGTGCGACTGTTCGGAGAGCCAGGCGAACTTCGGTGGGGGGTTGAGACCTTTGAAGCGCACGCCCAGTCTCACGTCGAGAAGGGCGAGTTCCCGGAGGTCGCCCGCCGAGCCACCCTGGAGCGGCCGGTCATGCTGGTGGCGACATTTCCCCAGACCAGGTCAGCGTGGATCGACGGGCTGGTGGAGCGGGGCGAAGTGGAACGCCCGGCGGTCGTTGTTGACCGCAATGTCTACCTGGCCGTCTGGCCACGTGAGGCCATGGACGCTCGCTGACGGGTATCTTGGACGGCCCAAGGGAGGGCCAGGTGTGCCGTTCATTCGATTTACACACACGATCCAGCGGCATGTCAGGTGTCCTGACCGTGAAGTGGACGGTGGCACCGTGGCCGAGGCCCTGGCCGCGTACTTCGGTGACAATCCTGTGGCGAGGTCCTACGTGCTGGACGATCGGGGGGGCCTACGGCACCACATGGCTATCTTCGTCGATGGCGCTCCGCTGACGGACCGGCAGACGCTGTCCGATGCCGTATCGGGCCGATCGACTGTGGATGTCTGGCAAGCAGTATCCGGTGGATAGGAGGCGGTGATGGAACTGGCAATCCTCGTGGCAACGAGAAAGGGTCTGTTTGAGTTCGAGCGGCGAGGCGGCTCGTGGCGGGTGGCGCGGCGGAGCTTTGTGGGGGACAACTGCGTCATCGCAATGCGGGACCCGGCTGATGGCGCGACCTATGCGGCGCTCAACCATGGCCACTTCGGCCAAAAGCTGCATCGATCCGATGACGGCGGCCGAACATGGGCTGAGATCGCGTGTCCGACCTATCCGGACCCGCCGCCCGGCTACACGCCGGAGCCTCCCATGGAAGGCGAACCGATTCCGTGGCGGCTCAAGATGATCTGGGCGCTCCGGCCCGGAGGGGTAGATGGGCGAATCTGGTGTGGCACGCTTCCGGGGGGACTGTTTCGCAGTGACAATCGGGGCGAGTCATGGGTACTGGTCGATGCGCTGTGGAGGGACGATCGGCGCGAGAAGTGGTTCGGCGGCGGCGCGGACGAGCCTGGGCTGCACTCGGTGTGTGTGCATCCGGAGGATCCGAATCGACTCTCCGTGGCCATCTCGTGCGGCGGAGTGTGGCACACCGAGGAAGCGGGGGCGTCGTGGTCACTTGCCGCTGCAGGGATGCGGGCGGAGTTCCTGCCACCCGAGATGCAGTTTGAAGAGAATCTTCAGGATCCGCACCTGATGGTGCAGTGCCCTTCCCATCCGGACCGCTGCTGGGTGCAGCATCACAACTGCATTTTCCGGTCGGACGATGGGGGCCGGTCCTGGAGCGAGATCACGGACGTCGAGCCCTCGACGTTCGGGTTCGCTGTCGCTGTCCATCCAACAGATCCCGACACGGCCTGGTTCGTCCCAGGGGTCAGCGATGAGAAACGGATTCCTGCCGACGGTGCGCTCTGTGTGACGCGTACGCGTGATGGTGGCGCATCGTTCGAGGCGCTGCGAGCAGGGTTGCCTCAGGAAGATGCATGGGACGTCGTGTACCGCCATGCGCTCGATGTGGATGCGACCGGTGAGCATCTGGTGTTCGGGTCCACGACCGGCAACCTGTGGGTCTCGTCGGACGGGGGGGAGATGTGGGAGCACGTCACAGGCACCTTGCCACCGGTGTACAGCGTCGAATACACGCATCCCTGCTGATATGATGTTCGGCCTCCCGGAGCGGGAGGAGGCGAAGAAGGACCATTTCTCATGAGCGACTGCTGCAAGACTGGACTCGATGTACTTGTCACCCGCGAAGCGCCCGACTTCACAGCGCAGGCTGTCATGGCAGACGGATCGATCGGTGAATTGACGCTGTCATCGCTTCGGGGAAGGTATGTGGTGGTCTTTTTCTGGCCGCTCGACAACACGTTCGTCTGCCCGACTGAGATCATCGCCTTCCACAATCGGCTTGAGCAATTCAGGCAGAAGGACTGCGAAGTCGTCGGCGTGAGCATCGACTCGGTGTTCTCTCACATTGCCTGGCGCAACACCGCCGCAGAGGACGGGGGCATTGGACCGGTCGGTTTCCCGATGGTGTCGGACCTCAAGCAGGAGATCTGCGCTCGTTGGGGTATTCAGCACCCGAACGGTCCGGCGCTCCGTGGCACGTTTCTTCTGGACAAGTCCGGCGTTGTCAGGCATCAGGTCGTCAATGATCTTCCACTTGGCCGAAACATCGACGAAGCGCTGCGAATGGTGGACGCTTTGACGTTCTTCGAGGAAAACGGCGAGGTGTGCCCGGCTGGATGGACCGAGGGCGAAGACGCCATGAAGCCCAGCGCCGAGGGTGTGTCCGACTACCTTGCCGCCAAGGCCGGCTCGCTCTGACTTAGCGGGCCTCGCTTCTCGGATCTTCAATTGGATGTGCCAGTAGTACTGCGCCTTCAACTTGGCGAAGACGAACCCTGCGCGACCATCGAGAAACCCCCGTTTGACGACGTAGGAAAGTACGAAATAGGCTGCGGGAAACCACCATCTTTCGATGCGGCGGTACTTTGAGCGCTGGCGGTCGGTGAGGGCCGACCAGCCGGGGCCGCTTTGGGGCCCCAGCGCGAGGTACCGGCGGGCTTCCCAGGACGAATAGTCGTTGTGCTTACCGAGATACGACTCGAGTCCACGCCGATCGTCATGATCGATCGGTGCGTCGATCGTCCCGATCGACCCCTCGAGCACTGGATGTTCGTGGATTTCCATGTCAAGGTGGCTCCAGCGGTCTTCGTCGATGCGTTCATAGCGTCCGGCATCCGGACGAAAGAGCGCGAGTTTGGCAAACGGATCGCCGTGCCGAAGATAGCGCCCGAGAAACCAGTTGTGGAATGTGAGCCAATACCCCACATTGGACGTCGACCGAACGGCCCGATCCACTTCGTTACAGAATGCATCGGTGATGAACTCATCAGCGTCGAGAAAGAGCACCCAGTCAGTGTCCAGCGTGTGATTCTCAAGAAACCAGTTGCGTTTCTTCGGAAAGGCGCCGTTCCATCGAAACTGAATGACCTCAGCGCCGCAGTCGGCGGCCACCTGCCGGGTTGCGTCTTCACTGTTTGAGTCGACGACATACACCTTGGCGAACCGAGACAGACGCTCGAGGCAACGAGGAAGGTTTCGGGCTTCGTTCTTGACCGGAACCACGACGCTGACGGGGATCGGCTCGCTCATGGGTACTCCTGTGAGGGAGCGGGAATGGTACTGCACCGGGCCTCCTCGCCCTATCGAGCGAAGAGGCCGATGCAGAGAGCCGGGAGGGAGTCAGGGCTGTGTCAGTTCGTCGTGGATGACATCGAGCAGCGCCTCCTCGCGATCGGCGGTGATCTCCCAGAACATCACGCCTCCGAGGTCAAGCGACTGGACGAAGTCGATCTTGTGCTCCATGGATTCTGCGTCTTCGTAGGAGATGAAGTGTCCACCGTTCTCAGAAGCGCTGTAGAGCCATGGGACTTTCGCCGCCTCGTCCCAGTGGCGGACGTAGGCCCCGCTGGAAATGAACTGCGTGATCTCGGTGAAATCGTTGACGCCCGTGGCGCCACTGGCCCAGTCATCCCAAGTGCCCGGAGGGACGCTCGGTGCCGGCTGAAAGAGACCTCCATCGCTGGCTGAGACTACGCGCCAACCTCGTCCGTAGAAGGGCACTCCCATGAC
>CAZSSV010000152.1:0-6231 GCA_964609425.1 uncultured Isosphaeraceae bacterium
TTTGCGAGGTAGCGGAGGTGTTTGTCGGAAGGGTTGTCACTCGCGGCCAATTCCTCGCGCAGAAGGTCGGCGAATCCGATGATCGAATTGAGCGGAGTTCGAAGCTCATGGCTGACGTTTGCGAGAAACTCGCTCTTGAACTTGGAGGACTCCCACAGCCCGATGTTGGCCTCGGCGAGTTCGGAAACCTTCAGGTCCAGGTTCTCGTTCATCTGTTCGAGTCTGCTGCGAGCCTCGCCCAAACTGTCGAGCATCTCGTTGAGACCTTTGGAGAGTTCCTCAAACTCATCGCCGGTTCGGATGTCCGATCTCGCTTCAATCTGGCCCTCTCCAACCCGGTCTACGACGCGGCGGAGCCGCCGCACCGGAGAGAAAATCAATCGGAACAGAATGAACCAGAAGACGATGACGGAGAGGACGCCGGCGGCCAACCCGGTCAGCACAATGACGGCACGGCTTCTGTCGAGTTGCGCCTCTCCGAACCGAGTGCTTCTGGACACGACCAGCAGACCTCGAATGGGGTCGGTCACCGTTGGAGCCGACACGCCTGAACTGAAATCCGAGACGCGGGGATCGCTCAGTCGCCGCAGCGTGGATTCGGTCACTGGCTTGGCGTAGTAGATGAGTTCGTGCTCATCCTGCGTGCGAGTCGCCGTGTAGAACGGCATGTCCGGCGTGTCTGTGAAGGACTGCAGCGCGCGGCTTGAAAATGCCTCTGGATCCGATTTCGTGTCGATGTCGTCGATTGGAACCCACGACACATGCATGCCACCGTCGGGTCCGGCGACCTCCAGCTCGGTCCGGTGTCTGGGCTGGAGATCGCCAAGCTCCAACTTGCCTGCCAGCCAGGCGTCGGACACCTGCCCCGCGATTTCCACCTGATTGTCATGGATCAGTGTCCGAACTCCGACCCACGGAACCAGGAGCGCCCCGACCAGAATGGCCACGATGGCGCACCCAAACAGAATCAGGCACTTGTTGGCAAGACTGATTTCTCTGGCCATTGCTCGAGAGCGTAGCAGGCTCCCACGAGACCAGATGGCATGCGACGCTCAGGATCCGAGCAGGGACGCCACCATCGCGTCCGCGTCCTCGATGACGTTCCTGACGCGTGCGGCGTCGAAACGGGCTGGCACCGTAGCGCCGTGTTCCATCATGATCTGAATGACGACGGAGATCACACGCTCGGGAGCCGCTCCACCTCCCGGGCACCAATGGTGGTAGTCGGCCCAGTCCAGCCGAACCGTTGTTTCGCCGCCACCGGCCAGCGTGCACTGGAACGACCAGCCCCTTGGCTCGGTCGACTCGTGAATGGACGAGATGTACGGTGATGGCGACATCGGGCGAGCGTACCATGTGACCTCCACCCGGAACGCCATGGAATTCCTTCTCGAAACACTTCGTCTCGGTCTCTCCAACCTCCGCTTGCACATGCTGCGGTCGGTATTGACGAGTCTCGGCATCATCCTGGGAGTCGCGGCGGTCATCCTGATGGTTGCGATTGGGGAGGGGAACAAGCGAGCAGCCGTTCGAGACATTCAGGCGCTCGGTGCACGCAACATTATCGTGCGGTCACAGCGGCCGCCTGAGCAGGCGGCGGCGGGAGGGCAGCAGCGGAGTTTCGTCGCAAGGTTCGGTCTGGACGATGTGGACTGGGAGCGGCTTGAGCAGGCGCTTCCGGACACCAAGCGCATGGTGCCGCTCAAGTCATTCGGATCCGAGGTTTCATTCGGGCCACGTCGAACGGTCAGCCAGGTGTTCGGAACCACGCCGGATCTCGAAGAGGTTCTCAATCTGCACGTGGCCCCGGGAGGCCGATACCTCGTTCCGGAGGATGAGGTTGGACGGGCTCGGGTGGCCGTCATCGGGGACGCCATTGCAGAGTTGTTCTTTCCGTTGTCGTCGCCCCTCGGGGAGTCTCTGCGTATCGACGGGCGTGTCTTCACCATCGTCGGCGTGCTGGAGCCGATCGGGTTCGCCGGCGGGGCCGGCGGATCGCTTGTGGGCCGCGACCTCAATCTTGATGTGCACATACCCCTCTCAACCGGACGCCTCGAGTTCAGCGATGCCGTGTATCGCCGGGTGAGCGGCTCATTCTCTGGCGAAGAGACCAGATTCTCTGAGATCTACATCGAAGCGAACGACGCCGATCGTGTTCTTCCCGTGTCGAGAAGAGTCAAACGCGTCATTGACGCGCAGCACGCTGACACTGGAGACGTGCGAATCATCGTGCCTTGGGAGTTGCTCGCAAGTGTCGAGCGAACGACGTTTGCGATGAACCTGCTGTTGACGGCCATTGCCGCAATCAGTCTTCTGGTTGGTGGTATCGGCATCATGAACATCATGCTGGCGTCCGTCGTTGAGCGGACGCGGGAGATCGGTATTCGCCGCGCACTTGGTGCCACCCAGCGACACATCATCTCGCAGTTTCTGGTCGAAACAGGAACCCTGTCTGCTGCGGGCGGTGTGCTCGGCATTCTGTTTGGAGTGGGCCTTGCACTGGGTGTGGACCGCGCCTTGCCGTGGATTCTGTCGCTGCCTTGGGTGCAGCGGAGGCTTGATGTCGAGATCACCTTCGAGGCCGCCATCACGCCATGGTCCGTCCTCGTCTCGTTCAGTGTGGCGGCAGCGACCGGAATCGTGTTCGGAATCTACCCGGCAATCCTCGCGAGCAGGCAGGATCCGATCGAGGCACTCAGACACGAGTGACTATTGGCCAGCTTCACGCTTGAGTCGCTCTGTGAGTGACACCTCGACACGTACCTGATCGCCCTCGAACCGCAGTGAGCGATTGGGCTTCCCCGCCATGCGGGGCGTGCCGAAATCGAATCCGAAGATCTGCCGCTGGATCCACCGGGGCGCTCGAATGACAAGCGATCGCCCATTGGGCATCATCTCAGCCCACTCGCCGCCTTGCCGTTTCCAGCCTCCCGGTTCGATGTTGCGGATCATGACTTCAATCAACTGTTGCCTCTTTGTCTCTTCCAGTTCGTCCCAATTCGGGGCGCCGCCGCCGCCTCCGCCGCCTGCGGCCCCGCCTCCGCCACCTCCGCCGGATCCACCGCCCCCGCCGCCGAGGTTGAGGTTCGGCGGGTCGTTGTAGTCGGGAATGGGTTGAATGAACTCTTCGATCGGCAGCACCCGCGTGGTCTGCATGGTCTCGGTCGCAAGCCGATCCTTGGTCGATACCTCGACCATGCCGTCCCTGATCTGCCATGTGGTTGGCTCAGGTGAGCCGCAGGCTTCCAAAGCGTCCTGCAGGAGATTGAGGGCGGGGCGGTGACGGGCAGGGAGATTGACGATCAGTGCAGGATCGATGCCGCTGGGCTGCTGTTCGGTCGATGCCAGCAGCACGACGTGAACACCACTGGCTTGCGAGATCACTCGCACAACATCCTGGATTGACATCTGCTCGATGGGTGCGTCGATGTCGGTGTACATCAGCCCGCCGAGGGCCTTGCTGTCCTGTGTGGATCCGGCGTGTGCCGCCGACATCACAGCCAGTGCGCACAGTGTCGTGGTGAGTCGTGTCATGTCGAGGGCTCCTTGGGGTCGGATGCCGGTGGTGGCGCCGCCGCGGCTTCGCACAAGAGCAGAATGCCCATCGTCTGGGACCAGAGGGGCATGCGCTCGTCCCAGGCCGCGAGCTTGATGCCACCGGTGGCGCGCGCGGGCGACCGGAAGAAGACGGCTTCCCTCGGACCAACGAGAAGGGACTGCAGGACGCGGAGTGGTTGGTGCATGGTCGAATCGCCCGTGTCAGCAGGCTCGGAGGCAAGAAACGCCGCAATCGGCAGCATGTCCGCCGTCACTTTTCTGGAGGGCACATCGGCCAGGGCCAAGCGGTCAAGTCCGTGCCACAACGTTTCCATTCGGCGGGGTGCGCCGGCGGCGTGTGCGGTCAGCCCATCTGCCCATGCAAGCCATGGAAGGGCGTGCAGCGCGGTCGATGGTGGCAGCAGCGTGGCATGGTCGAGAAAGGCTGAGACGGCAGCATCTGGCTGCTCATTGCATGATGCGATGGCCCAGGCCGCGATGGAACGCTCGACGAGCGGAGCCGATGGATCATGCAGCAATGCCAGGACCGCGGCGCGGTCGGCCTGCTGTTGAAGCACCAGCTTCGCTGCTTCGATGACCGGGTCATCGTTTGGAAGTGAGGCGGCCAGGTGTGTCGACCGCTCGCCCGCCTGCCGGGAGAGGTCTGGCGGGATGCCTTCGACACCACTGAGCCTCTTCAATGCGAGTGCCGCAAATGCGCGATCTCTCGCAGACGCGTTCAATGGCCGCCAGAGGTCCTCGCTCGGGTGATAGGTGCTCCCAAGCAGCCAGTCACCGCCGTCCGGGGCGAGCCAGAGGCGATTGACGAGATTGCGGCCTGCAAGGGTGAGCGCGGCGACGGCGGGGAGGGGCGTGTCGGGCCACAACGGATCGGCAAGCCCACGCTGAAAGTGCCGAGGGCCAAACTCGCCCGCAACCTGCACCAGGTCGATGGTGTCAAAGCGGTAGATCGCAGCCTGGCCGCGCAGGCGGGCTGCCGAGAGTTCACTGGGTGTCAGGCCGGCGACCATGGCGAGTTCCTCCACCATGCCGGCGGTCGCTGCCCCTCCGGTCATTCGCAGGGCGGCTGGATACCTGATGTGCCATTGGTCATCTACCCGAACGGCAATGCCGCTGGTTGCAGGATCGAGATCGCGACCGATGAGGTCCAGGCCACGGCCTGTCAGCGGCACGAGCGGGCCCGCGGCATCAAGTTCGAGGGTGGCCGCCGAGAGCCCTGCTCGGAACAACGCATCCGGCAAGCCCTGCCGGCCTCCTTGACGCCGAACTTCTGCCAGCAACGCGGCCAGGGCGTCCTTCAGCGGATGGGCGCTTCCACAGACGCGGGTCGCCGACGTGGCCGCCACAGGGCGGCCGTCCTGCCGGAGGATCAGATGGACGCCCTCCAGCCCGTCGATGTCGGTCACCGTGTCTGTACTGGCCTGGTCGATGGCCGCCCGGGCGAGCATCCACGCCTCGATGGCGGCGGCCGGGTTGGGTGTGGTACCCGCCTGGGCCATGGAAGGGCCGCACAGGCCGCAGAGACTGATCAGGCATGCTCCGAAACGCGGTGTGATGGCAATCCTCCGCTCGGCTGGGTGGCTCGTCCTTGCATTCAGCCTGACATGGGGCATGGTAGAGCAGGTTGGGCCGAGAGACCCACCATTGCTGGATCTCGAAGATTGGAGAGGAGACGCCGTGACACTCGCGACGCTCATGCACTGGACCGCCAATCGCCGCAGGCTGGTCGTACTGACGGTTCTGACGTTCGTCACGATGTGCTGACGGCCCCCTGCCGGGAGAGACAGGGAGCCGTCAGTGTGTCTCGCGTCACGCCGCGCGTGGCGGGTGTTTCAGATCAGAACTCGATCTTGTCGGTACCCATGGCGCCGTGATCGTCCATGCCGCCCCGAGTGGGCGAAGGCTTGGGTGGCTTGGGTGTGCCGTCGCCCCCCGAAGGCTCGTCGCTGCGGGCCGCGTCGCCCCATTGGGCACGCTTGAGGCTCAGTCCGATCTTCCGCTCGTCGGTATCGACTCGGAGAATCTTGACATCAACCTCCTGGCCTGGCTTCACGACGTCCTGCGGGTCGTCGACTTTCTCGTCCGACAACTCTGAGATATGCAGCAGGCCCTCGAGGCCGGTTTCGAGCTCTACGAACACACCAAAGTTGGTGATCTTCGTGACGGTGCCGTGGACGACCATTCCGGGGTGGTAGGCCTCGGGAATCGCCGTGACCCACGGATCCTCGGCGAGTTGCTTGACACCCAGGCCGACGCGTTGCTTTTCCTGATCGATCTCGAGCACGACGCACTCGACCGGGTCGCCCTTCTTGTACTTCTCGTTGGCGTGGGAGATCTTCTCTGTCCACGACATGTCCGAGACGTGCAGAAGTCCGTCGATACCAGGTTCGATTTCGATGAACGCGCCATAGTTGGTGAGGTTGCGAACCGTACCTTCCACAACCGTTCCGGTTGGGTACCGCTCCGCAACGAGCTCCCATGGGTTCAGCTCGGTCTGCTTGATACCCAGAGAGATCTCCTGCTTGTCGCGATTGATGTCGAGCACGACGACTTCGACCTCGTCGCCTACGGTCACCATTTCATTGGGATGGTTGATGCGACGGGTCCAAGACATCTCAGAGACGTGGACCAGGCCCTCGATGCCTTCCATGAGTTCGATGAAGGCGCCGTAAC
>CAZSSV010000153.1:0-6140 GCA_964609425.1 uncultured Isosphaeraceae bacterium
CTGTATCCTGCGACCCGCCATGACCAAGGACACCAAGACGAGTTGGCGCAAGACATTGAACTTGCCCAAGACGACGTTTCCCATGCGGGCGAATCTGGCCCAGAACGAGCCGGCGACCCTCAAGCGATGGAAGGGGCGCGACCTCTACGCCGCCATCCAGGATGCCCGGTCCGGCTCCGTGCCCTTTCGGCTTCACGACGGGCCGCCGTTCGCCAATGGCCATATTCACACCGGGCACATGCTCAATAAAGTGCTCAAGGACCTCGTCGTACGGAGCCACACGATGGCCGGGCGTGCGTGCTCGCTCGTCCCGGGATGGGACTGCCATGGGCTGCCCATCGAGCATATGGTGATGACTGGGCTGGTCGAGTCTGGCAAGATCGAGAAACTGCGGTCGCTCGATGACGATGCCCGCCGCA
This sequence comes from uncultured Isosphaeraceae bacterium, assembly GCA_964609425.1. GTDB lineage: Bacteria > Planctomycetota > Phycisphaerae > Phycisphaerales > SM1A02 > UBA12567. Next base: position 420 of record CAZSSV010000153.1, read on the forward strand.
TGGCCATTCGCCGCGAGTGCGCCAGGTACGCTGCGAAGTACCAGAAGATCCAATCAGACGATCTCGAACGCCTGCTGACGCTCGCCGATTACGAGCATCCGTATCTGACCATGGCGCCCGGATACGAGCAATCTGTGCTCGAGGTGTTTGCGGACCTGGTGGCCGGTGGGCTCGTGTACCGCCAACTCAAGCCGGTTCATTGGTCGATCGCAAACGAGACGGCACTCGCCGAGGCGGAGTTGGAGTACCACGACCGTGTGGACCCGTCGATCTGGGTCGATTGTACGGCGACCGACGCCGCCGCGGTCGGGGAGGTGTTCGGCGTCGAACTTGATGAGCGTCCCGCTTTCATGATCTGGACGACGACGCCCTGGACGCTCCCGGCGAACATGGCGATTGCCGTCGGCGGCGATGTGTCATACGTGCTGGTTCGGCTGGACGGGTCGCTCACGATCGTCGCTGAGGGGCGGCTCGAAGCCATTGCCGGGTTGCTGGGCGTTGCATCGCCGGAGGTCCTGGCCAAGGCACGCGGGTCTGACCTGGTGGGTCTGACGTATCAGCACGTCTTCTGTGACCGCACGTCACCGGTGCTCGAAGGGTCGCACGTGACGCTTGACGACGGCACAGGCCTGGTGCATACGGCGCCCGGCCACGGCACCGAGGACTATGTGCTCGGGCTGGAAGCTGGCCTGGACGTGTATTGTCCTGTCCGCGGTGACGGCACCTATGACGACACGGTTCCCGAGTGGTTGCAGGGCATGATCGTCTGGGATGCGAACGATGTCGTGGTCGATCGGCTGCGGGCCCAGGGCAATCTGGTGCATGCTGCCGAGGAGGCCCATTCCTATCCGCACGACTGGCGGAGCAAGACTCCGGTCATCTTCAGAAGCACCGAGCAGTGGTTCATCGGTGTGGATACGGCCCTCAAGGGTGGCGGTTCATTGCGTGGTAGGGCCATCACGGCGATTGAGTCAGATGTCACGTTTGTGCCCGAGTGGAGCCGCAAGCGGCTGCGAGGCATGGTGGAGTCGCGGCCCGATTGGTGCTTATCGAGGCAGCGGGCGTGGGGGCTTCCCATCCCGGCATTCGAAATGCCCGACGGCACCATGGTGTTGACCGCAGCGAGCACCCGGGCCGTCGCAGCAGTCTTCGGCCGGGAGGGGTCGGATGCGTGGTTCACCCAGTCGCCCGACACACTGCTCGCCGGTTGGGACCCCTCGACGGACCCCGACGCGCCCGCCGGGGTGGAAGTTTCCACGCTGTCCAAGACCTATGACATTTTCGACGTTTGGATGGAAAGCGGTTCGTCGTGGAACGCCGTGATGCGTGCCCGAGGACTCGGATATCCGGCGGACCTGTATCTGGAAGGATCCGACCAACACCGAGGATGGTTCCAACTCTCCATGCTTCCCGCGCTCGGTGTGACTGGGCAGCCTCCATACAAGACGGTGCTCACCCATGGGTTCGGGGTGGATCGAGACGGGCGAAAGATGAGCAAGTCGGGCGACAATGCCCTGACGCTGAACTCCCTGCTGCAGCAGGTCGGCGCCGACGTCTGCCGTTGGTGGGTCAGTTCGCTCGCCTTTGAGAACGACGTCCGCGTCGATATGGAACTCTTCACGCTTGCGGGCGAGTCGTACCGAAAGGTCCGCAACACCCTTCGGTATCTACTCAGCAACATCGGCGAATCGCCCCCTTCCCTGACCTCGGTCGACATTCCTGCGACGTCCATCGACGCCTGGTTGCTTGGGGAGACCGAGGCGCTTCGCCAGCGAGTCTGTGACGCGATGGCGTCCTATGAGTTCCGCAAGGCGCACCTTGGACTCTTCGACTTCTGCAACGACACGCTGTCGTCCATGTACTGCGTGGCCATGAAGGACCGACTCTACTGCGACCGCCCCGATTCCCCACGCCGCCTGCGAGCGCAAGCCGTCATGGCCCATGTGGCCGAGCAGTTGTGCAAACTGATGGCACCAATCCTTCCCCACACGGCGGACGAGGCGTGGCGGGTGATGCGCGGCGAGGATGCGTGCGTTCATCTCGAAGTGCTCGGACCGACACCGGCCACCGAGGTCGATGCCGGCTGGGCCGCCGCCATGGTCTTGCGGGAGGAGGCGTTGCGGGTTCTTGAGCAGGCCAAGTCCGAAGGAATCGAAAAGTCGCTCGATGCAGGACTCGTGGTGCCGGACCCCGACGGCGTCTTGGCGCCGCTGGCCGAGGATGTGCGCGACCTGCTGGAGGTGTCACGCCTCTCACTCGGCGGTGATGCCATTGTGGTTCAAGACCTGCGTGAACAGCCGGCATGCGAGCGGTCGTGGCGACGAGACGGCACGGTCGTTGAGCGTGAGAATGGTGCGTGGCTTTCGAACCGCGACTGGGACGCGGTACGCGGGCATGCCGCCGGGTAGTCCGGGTGCGGCCCGCAGCGTCATGGAGTGGCCGCGTGGCGGCATCCACGCACACGTGGCCAGTACCGCGGGTCCGGGCGTGCCGTCAACTGACTTTGCTGCCGGCCGGGACCGGCTGATCGACGCGTAGAACGCAGACCGACTCCTTGTCTCCGTCGTCACCGACCGCCGAGGCGGCCATGATCATGCCCTGGCTTTCTTCGCCGCGAATGGTCCGTGGCTCGAGGTTGGCGACGATGACGACCTGGGTGCCGATGAGCGACTCGGGGTCGTACCAGGCCTTGATGCCGGCGCAGACCTGCCGACCTTCGGGCGTTCCATCATCCAGGCGGATCTTCAGCAAACGGTCCGCGTTGGGATGAGGTTCGGCCGCCGTGATGGTGGCGACACGAAGGTCGAGGTTGGTGAACTGCTCGAACGATACGCTCGGCAAGGGTGCCGGGGTGCCAGGCATGTCGTGCTCCCGCCTCGTGAGGGCCTATTCCGCGGACGCCGTTGCCGAGGTGTCCGCCGGGGCGTCCTCGGTGTCCTGGCCGCTGCGTCTGAAGTTGTTTCGTGCTCGAAGCGCTTCGGTGGTAAACGACTCGGCAAGATTCTCTACGCTGTCGCCGCCCAGTTCGTTGGCCAGCACGCGGCCCTGCAGGACGCCCTGATCGAGGAAACGCTCGTAGTTCTCCTGCTGGAGTGGTGTGCGTCCCTCGAGTCGGGCGATCATGACGGCCATGTTCGCGTCCGAAGGCAGAATCAGCACCCGCTCTTCGACGGGGACGTTCTCCAGTGGGCCGGTTCCCAGTTCGATCGATCGGTCGACGATGGCGTCAATGATCTGCTGGTCCGTGCCGAGCCCTGGAATCGTGGCCGGGCGAGGAAGGCTCGGATGCAGGTATCGCTGGAATGATCGGGGCCCCTGGACGGTCCGCCCGGATTGCGCCGCAAGCGTGTCCAGGCCGTCGGTCGCGGCAGCCGCCTGCATGCCGTGCAGATCGGCCTGCATGGTGCGCCATCGGTCGAGCCGCTGGAGATCCGTGGTCATGGCTTCGCGGACTTCCTCCACGCCCGTGGGGGGACGTGCGGCGTCGGCGTCGGTGATTCTGAAAACCCAGATGTTGTTCTGTCGGTCATTGAGTATGGGACCGGCCAGTCGAGCTTGCACAGGAACCTCGCCCATCCCCCCGAACTCCTTGGCGGCCGCGACGAGGTCGGCCAGTGAGCGCTGCGCGCTTCCGGACGGGGCGCGTCCATATCGGTCGGTCCCTGCGCGGCCCACACGTGGCAGGCGGCCGATTGCCTGCATGTCCAGCAACTCGCCCGAGGCTTCCGGCTGCGGGAGGGCTGCCTCACCCTCCAGCGGAAGGCCGAAGCGCTCGGCCACGGCCGTCCGGAGATCGGCCAGATCCACCCGTGATGCCTCCCAGTCGTCGGGGAGCACGATGAAATTGGCGATGGACTCGAAGCCGCGGCGGGGCGTGCGGAGCATGTCGCCCGCGGCCCGGGCAATGGTGGGGTGCAGGTCATCGAGCCGCTGCTGGACGTAGGCGTCGACGACATCGCTCGGTACCGCCGCGCCGGGCTCGATCGCCTCGAATCGGCTCTCATGCTGCCGCCAATACTTGCGAACGGGCAGATCATCGCCCGCAATCTCGTTGCGAACGGCGGCCTCGACCGTCGCGTTGGGGATCTCCAGCCACTCGATGGCCGCCCGATCCGGGAGGCGATAGCCGAAGCCGTGCGCCCCTTCGCCAGGCTCAACGTCGACCCAGGCGTCAAAGTGTGCCTGGAGGGCCTCGGGGGAGGGTGCCGTCTCGACGGGCTCGGCCGGTACGACCACGTACCGGGTATCGACGCCGTCGATCATGCGGCGGGCCTCGTGCCGCAGGCGACGGTCAGAGAGACGGCCCGAGGAGGCCACCATGGTGAGGTAGCGTCGGATGCCTGAATAGTTGATGAGCGTCTGTCGAATGGCGGCCGCAGGGAATCCAGTCTGCTGCGCAAGGGTCAGGATCGTATCGGGATTGAGGCCCGCCGACGCGTCGCCGCCGATGAGACCCGCCTCGTCCGCTTCGTGGACCAGAAGGAAGTACCGGTCGAGGTCGTTTCCAATGCTGCCTACCACGGGTAGTGGGGGCCACCCGGGTTCGAGCCGCTGCAGGATCTGCACCTGCTGTTGAATGAGGCTCCACTCTTCACGCGTCACGGGCTTGCCGTCTTCGCCCATCGTTGCGATCTGGGAGCCCTGCCCCCCGAACTGCGCCATGAGATCGGGCAGCTGCGGCATGAGGAAGACGATCATCAGCCCGACGCCGAACACGGCGAGCAGGATGCGGTTGTACTTTCGGAGCAGGCGATTCATGCGGTGGTCTCGTGCTCACCCGCTGCGAGCAGCGGGCGCGGGACGTGGCCCGCCGACCCGGTCGATGCCGTTCAGCGCGGCGGTCGGCGACCGGCGGGACCAACTGGAATCAGCGATAGAACTCGACGATCAGATTCGTGTTGACGTCGAACGGAATGCGGTCGGGAGTCGCGACGCCGTTGATCGTCGCCGTCAGGTCCGCCGGGTTGACGGAAATCCACTCGGGGGCCAGGTGGCCTGCGAGCGACTCCATGTTCTCGCGAACGACCTTGTGGATGCCGTCTTTGAAAGAAATGACGTCGCCGGGCTTGATCGCAATGCTGGGTCGGTCGGCCTTCTTGCCGTTCACGCGAACGTGGCCATGCACGACGATCTGCCTTGCCGCCCAGATGGTTCTCACAAAGCCGCATCGACGGACGATGTTGTCCAGTCGTGACTCAAGGAGTTGGAGCAGCACGTCGCCGGTATTGCCCTTACGGCGGCTGGCTTCAACGACGTACCGCCGAAACTGCTTCTCCAGGAGACTGTAGTGGTAGCGGAGCTTCTGCTTCTCGGTCAGCCGGATGCCGTAGTCCTTGGGACGCCTGTTGCGATAGCCGTGCATGCCAGGCGCATTGAGCTGGCGGCCGGCGGTGTGCTTGGGAATGTCCGCGATGGGCACTCCGACACGTCGGGACAGTTTGACTTTGGGGCCGATGTAACGAGCCATGAGCAGGGAATCTCCGGGCCACCCGGCACGGGCCGGGGGGCGGGTTGAATCAAGTCGCGTAGTGGACCACGAACCGGGGTGGAAGTCAAGCGTGCCGGGGGCCCTCGCCGGCGTGCCGGGGGCCGTTTTCGGGCTTGGCGGGCTTCTCGCGGCCGGCCGGGCCAGCCCGCTCAGTAGGCTCGGGCGGCCGAGCCCTCCCGCCAGTTCAGGTAGGCCCGATTGAGCACTCCGAGACCTCCCGGGGTCGGATACTC
>CAZSSV010000154.1:0-6139 GCA_964609425.1 uncultured Isosphaeraceae bacterium
GCGGATCGTCAGTGTAGTGTACTCAGGCGACGTGTCCCGGCTGACTTCAGCAGGGCAGAGGTGAGGCCCGGTTCCAGCGTAGTGTACTCAGGCGACGTGTCCCGGCTGACTTCAGCAAAGCGAACGCCCGACTGCACCAAGGCGTGAGTGTACTCAGGCGACGTGTCCCGGCTGACTTCAGCTACCCAAGGCACAGGCGACTGAAGACTCGAAGTGTACTCAGGCGACGTGTCCCGGCTGACTTCAGCCCTAACTCAGGCCGACAGATCATCGCGTTGAGTGTACTCAGGCGACGTGTCCCGGCTGACTTCAGCTGCTTCGCGGGCATGAACCTGTTGTGGCCGAGTGTACTCAGGCGACGTGTCCCGGCTGACTTCAGCACATCGACGACCGCGAACTTCGTCCACAACTCGCACCGCTCACACGCGCGACCACATCCGCGGCCATGCCCTTGCCGCGAGCGCACCACGCCAACCCGATTCCGTGCACCCCCGAAACCGTGCACCAACCCGAAACCGTGCACCCCCGATACCGTGCACCCATGCAACCTTCCGATCGACACCAGGCCGCTCGGGTCTTCGCGGGGTTCCTCTGCATCCTCGCCGGTCTCGGCCTGCTTCGATACGCGTTCACGCCGCTGCTGCCGGCGCTGATCGAGGCAGGATGGACGAGCCGCGCAGGAGGCGCCTGGCTGGGCGCGATCAACTTCGCCGGGTACCTCGCGGGCGCCTGGGCAGCCCACCATGGACGAACACGGATCGGCAGCGGGTGGAGCATCCTGGCCGCGCTGGCCATCGGTGCCAGTTCCCTGCTGCTCGCAGCGGCAGACCTTGGATGGCCACCACTCGCCGTAGCCCGCATGGCCGCAGGTGTCTCCGGAGGCGTGCTGTTTGTTCTGGTGCCTTCGGCTGTACTACAGGCCGTGCCGCCAGCGCGGCGAAACGGCGTCAGCGGTCTGGTGTTTGCGGGCTCGGGCGTTGGCACGGTGACCGCCAGTCTGGTGCTGCCGTCCCTGCTGGACCACGGCGTCGAAGCCGCCTGGCTCGGTCTGGCCGCCGGCGTGGCGGTCGTGGCCCTGGCATCGTCCGTACTCGTCATCAGGTGCGGGGACCGCGGTGCGCTGACGCCGCTGCCGCCACCCATTGAAGATCGACCGCGTCGCCGCAGGCTCGCCACGGCCTGCTGGGCCTACGCACTCTTCGGGGTTGCCATCGTGCCCCACACACTCCTGTTGAGTGATTACCTGTTTGAGCACTACGGCGTTCCGATCGCCGAGGCCAGCGAGCGGTTTGCCCTGTTCGGGGTTGGGTCGCTCCTGGGCGGCGCCCTGGTCGGAGGATGGCTCGGTCGGTGGTGGACACCCACGGCCAGACTGGTCGGTTGCTGCATTGGAGCCGCCGCCATCATCGTCGCCGTGCCGCTCTCAGGCGACGCCGAGTTTGCCGCGTGGTCGGCGCTTCCCCTGGGTGTGGCGCAGATGGGATGCGTCAGCGTCATGAGCCTGCGGGTCGATGAACTCGTCGGTATCGAACGCCACACACGCTACTGGGGCCGCGCGACGCTGGTGTTCGGTGTGGGCTACGCCGGGGGCGCCGCGCTCATGGCTGGCGTGCTCACTGCGGGCGGGGGGTTCACCCGCTGCTTCTGGGTGGCCGGGATCGCCATGGCGGCGGCGGCCGGTCTGTACGGCTCAGGCCTCGCCGGAAGGGTGCCGCGGTGAGCTCGACCACGCACCCAATCAATCGCCTTCCGGCACCACCCTCAACCAGGGTCGCAGCGACATGACGCGGGTGTTTGTCTACGGAACGCTTCGAACCGGCGGCGCGCACTGGCGAGGGCACTTGTCACCCGCTTGCGGCACACGCGGAGTGACCGAAGCCGCCTACACCATGCGGTCTCTTGGACGCCTGCCCATCGTAGAGGTGAATGGTTCCACCGCGATCACGGGCGAAGTGTTTGAGGTGGACACGGACACCCTGGCGTCACTCGATCGACTCGAAGGGCACCCCGACTGGTACGAGCGTGTTGAGATCGACGTGCGATGTGACGACGGGCTGCGCCGGGCGTGGATCTACCTCATGCCCACCGGCAGGTATGACGATCGGCCCGTCATCGAAGGTGGAGATTGGCTGGCCCGGCCGGGGGTCGGCGAAGAGCGTCTCAAATGAAAGCGTGGTGGGGGGCCGCGTCGTCGCCGGCCGAAGACGGCCCCGGTCGTCTCGGTAGGCCACGCCCACGTGACAGCGGCGAGCCTCAGGCTCCACGACGATTGCGTGCAACGTCAGGAAACTGCGATGGTCCTGCCCGACGGCGGTGAGCGCGTCCCACGCTGCGGCCGCGTCGAGGGGCGCAGGTGGCGTATGGCAGTGGCCGTACAACCGGCCGTATCGGCGGCAGGAATCGTCGGCGGACAGTTGAGGCGGCGCATCGCCGCGGTCGGTTGTGTGGTTCGTGGTGATCGTGAGTCCGTCGCCTGCGGTGGCCGGGGCAGCGCCCTCGGCGTTGAGGTGCCACGTCACCGCGGGCGGGCCAGCCCGGTGGCGGGGTCCGGCGACGCGGATCATGTACGAAAACGGGAACGAGCCCTGCGCCGCGAGTTCTTCGGCGGCCACGGTCTGCGCGGTGCCCGCTGTGGCGCGGCTGAGCAGGTCCCGAATCGCAAACATCGCCGGTCGCTCCGGCTCCAGTACGGCGGCTTGTGTCGGCCCGTCTCCATCGTGCAGAAAGCCGCACACGCCGTGCGCATTCACGCCCGTCATCACGCCTGTCAATCCCACCGGCGTCACGGCTGCGGTGGGCACGCCGTCGCCGGGGTGTTGGCCGGGGTGTCGAACCAGCAGCACCTGGCTCGCAACCCAGTGTGGGGAGAAGACGGCAAGGTCCAGCGTGCGCCCGATCACCGGCCCGCCACCCTCCGTTCGCGCGTCCCACGCGGCGAAGCCGCTGCACCCGACGGCGCGGAACATGTCGTAGCCGTTCCAGACCAGCAGATCGAGTTCGTCCAGGGGCCGCTCGACGCTTGGCAAATAGAGCCGGTCTTCGCCGACGCGGTCCAGCATGCCCGCATGGAACGCCGTGATCTCCGCGCGATGGTTGTCGGTGAGTTGAATCAGATCCGCCCACGATCGCATCATCTCGACCAGCGGCGCTGCACCTGACGGTACCTGAGCAAAGAACTCCTGCATGGCGATGGCGAAGTCCTCGCCCGCAAGCCAGCCATGCGCGTACCCCATCTCGGCAGGCGTGCCCCACACATGCACGAGGCGAATGTCACCGTGCTGCTCGGCCCGGCCGCACACCACAGGATCGACTGGTGTGGACACGAGGGCGGCAAGCAGGGCGGGGGCGAGCATGTGCATCCACCCAGCCTACGGCCGTGGGGCACTAGCATGCCGGCATGAGTGGAGAGAATCGCACGTGCGGCCGCCTCGCCGCGTTTGGAGAGACCGTTTTTGCCACATGGAGCCGTCTTGCCGCTGCCCATGACGCGGTCAATCTCGGCCAGGGCTTTCCTGACTTCGACGGCCCGCCCGAGGTGATCGAGGCGGCGCACCGGGCCATGGTTGATGGCCACAACCAGTACGCGCCGATGCCCGGCGTGCCGGCGCTCAGGCAGGCGATTGCGGCGGATCTCGCAGCGCGGGGTGTGTGGTCAGTCGATCCGGACGCCGACGTCACGGTGACCGCAGGCTGCACCGAGGCCATCGCCGCGACCATGCTCGGTCTGCTCGATCCGGGCGATGAATTGATTGTGTTCGAGCCGTTCTACGACAGTTATCCCGCGACGATCGCCATGGCAGGGGGCGTCATGAAGACCGTGACGACCCGCCCGCCCGACTTCGCCATCGACCTGGAGGCCGTCCTCGCCGCGATCACACCGAAGACCAAGGCCATCCTGCTCAACACACCCCACAATCCAACGGGGCACGTGGCGACGCACGCGGAACTCGCAGGCCTCGCTGAGATCGCGCACACGCATGACCTGATCGTCATCGCCGACGAGGTGTATGACCGCATGGTGTATGAAGGGGCGCACGTGTCAATCGCCACACTGCCCGGCATGTGGTCGCGGACGATCACGCTCAAGTCTTTGGCCAAGACGTTCTCACTGACCGGCTGGAAGATTGGTTGGGCGGTCGCGCCGCCGCCACTCACGGCCGCAGTCCGCGCAGCGCATCAGTTTCTGACCTACGCAGTTGCCACGCCGCTGCAGCATGGTGCCGTGGCGGCGCTTGGGCTTGGTCCGGCCTACGATCGGCAACTCCATGACGACTATGTGCGTCGCAGAGACCTTCTGTGCGACACGCTCGATTCAGTCGGTTTCGGTGTCAGCAGGCCGGCCGGCTCCTACTTTGTCATGTGTGACCACACGCCGTTCGGGTTCGACACGGCCGAGCAGTTCTGCATGCATCTGGTCGAGCAGATCGGCGTTGCGGCCATCCCACCTGGCTCGTTCTACGCCGACCCGGCCGATGGACGCCGGCTTGTTCGCTTTGCATTCTGCAAGTCAACGCCCGTGTTGCAAGAGGCGGCGTCGCGGCTGGCGGCACTGTCAGGGGCGGGGTAAGACCTCGCCACCGCGGTGCAGCACCTCCCCAGCAGGCGGGGGAGGGGATGGGCGTTCGGTCGCCGTTCGGCGGCGGCCTATCAGGCATACCGCAAAGGCCGCCGACGTGGCAATCGCCATTCGCCACGGAAACGCCGGCGGCGGAAGGGCGGCGTCACGGTCGTCCACAAGCGGCATCCACGCGTTCCACGCAAAGGGCTGCAGCAGCAGGACCACCAGCAGACCGATCAGCAGCGCTGCCACCGCCGAGGAGGCATTGCCCCGCGGGGTGAGCAGCACCGTCAGAAACACACCCAGCAGCCCCGCGTAGGCGAAGACCATGACGCCCAGCGCGAAGTCGAGCAGGGTTTCGCCGCTGGAAGACTGCCAGAAGGCGCACAGCATGGCGAAGAGCGTCAGCGCCGCAGCCCAGCCGGCGATGATCCATCGGGCCATCGACGTCTCGCCCGCGGCGGCCATCGGCGCCAGCCCGCGGGCCGCTCGCCATGGGCGGATGATGTCGGACGTCGTCGAGGCCGCCAGCGCATTGAGCGCCGAATCAAGGCTGCTCATCGCGGCGGCGAACAGGCCCGCCATCATGAGGCCCCGCAGACCGGTTGGCATGTCGCGAAGGATGAAGTGCAGGAACACATCCCGGTCGCCTTCGGGCGCGAGCGCCGAAACGATGGGGCCATGTGTTTCGCTTTCGAGCCAGAGCAGCACGCCGAGCGCGAGAAACAGAAAGGTCACCGGCCAGCCAATGAGGTTGGACAGAATGCCGGCCCACGCTGCCTTCCGGGGGGTTCGGCAGGTCAGCAGCCGCTGGGCGAGGTCCTGATCGGTGCCGTACGCGGCGACCAGAAACAGCGTCATGCCGATCGCCGCGCCCCAGACGGTGTACGGGTTCGTCCAAGAGAGTGACCAGTCGATCATCTTGAGTTTGCCCGCCGTGTCCATCCGGTCAATCGCCTCGCTCATCGGCAGATCCACGGTGCCCCAAAGCAGCGCGACCGCAACCGATACCGTGCCGATGAGCACGCACGCCTGTAGCACATCGGTCCAGATGACGGCCCGCACGCCCCCGAGCACCGTGTACACGCAGGCCGCCGCTGCGACCAGCACAATGGCCACGGCCAGTGAACCGCCCGTGGCATCACCGAATGCCACGAGCGAGAAGGGGATCGCCGTCATGAAGAGCCGCGCGCCGCTGGCGAGTAATCGGCCGATGCCGAACATCGCCGCGGCGCTGGCGCCCGCCCCCGCGCCCAATCGCTGCGATATCAACCCGTACACACTGGGCGTGCCGGCTCGGAAGATCGCCGGAAGAAACACAAAGCCCACAATGATGAAGGCAGCAAGACCGGCGAACTTGAAGGTGAGATACGAAAGATCGCCCCGGAAACCTTGCTGAGGGCCGCCGATGAAGGTCGCTGCACTGACCGCGGTGGCGAGCGTCGAGACGGCCACGGCCCAGACCGGCATGGAGCGGCCCGCCAGAAAGAAGTCGTCCCCGTGCTCGTGCCGCCTCGATACCACCCCGCCAATGATGAGCACCACGCCGAGGTAGGCAGAGACGACGCACCAATCCATCAC
>CAZSSV010000155.1:0-6128 GCA_964609425.1 uncultured Isosphaeraceae bacterium
GTTGGCGAAACGATCTCCTCGACTATCGGCGAACAGTTGCAATCGGATCGCAGACCGTCAGATTGAAGAGTCTCGTTGGTGACCGCCTCCTCATCCTAGACTTTGAAGAACTCGCCACCAATCCAAGCCGAGTCTGGTCCCAGGTGATGTCGCACACAGGCCTAGAGGATTGCTGCCAGCGAAGCTTCCCAAGGCTGAATGAGAGAAAGGGTGTCAAGAGCACTTGGCTTCAGCAAACGGCTCTTGGGCTACAGCGGTCCGTTCCACGACCGGTCCGAGATGGCGTGATCGCGGCTAAGCGGCTGATTGGGCTTGGAGGAGTCAGCCTGACAGGAACTGCGTTGAAGTGGAACAGATCTGCCGCCACGATTCGGAAGCTCTCGCATGACCAACGCACTTCGATCCGAAGATCGTTGGCAGGGGAATGTGAAATCGTCGAACGACTACTGGGTCGGTCGCTGCCAGATTGATCTTCTGTGGCCCGGCCGATTACGTCCCGCCGCGAGCATCAACGTTCTGTTGCGCAAATGACCGACTCCCAAAGCGACTCGTAGTGCTCGACCATTTCCCCGATCTGAAACTTGGCAGCAATACGCTGCCGGCCAGCTGCGCCCTCGTTCCTTCTTTGAGACTCACTCGCTGATAGCAATGAACGTAGCGTCTGGTTCATGGCACGAACATCACTTGGGGCTACCATCCGGGCTGGATCACCGAGAATCTCAGCAGCATCACCAACATCGGTCGATATGCACGGCGTCTCACAGGCCATCGCCTCGGCCAACACATTGGGAAATCCTTCCCCCCACAACGATGCGACGACCATACCGTCCAACCCTGACAGCACAGGCGCCACCGGACGGCGTTCTCCAAGAAGATGGAGCCGCCGCCCCAAGAGTGCCCGAAGTGACTCCGCCTCGCCCCCAGCTTCACACCCTCTCCCAACCAGCACCAAGTGCGCGTTTAGGTCTTCAAGGCCTCGAACCGCCTCCGCCAGTAATCTGTGCCCCTTCATGACGTGATACCTCGCCACAGAGCCGATCAAGAGGTCATGCTCACTGACGCCCAGTTCCCTCCGAAGTGCGCGACCTGCGCCCTCCACCCGCTGGATCGCTTGGAGATCCAATCCATTCGGAATCCACTCGTGCCGTGTCGACCGGTAACCGATTGCTTCGTGCTGTTTCAGGCTGATCGCAGAATTTGCAATGATGGCGGAGGCTCGTCGTGACAAGCGCGCACCAGCGCGGATGACCCGCCGCGTAAGCCAAGGTTCATGTCTGAGGTCATGGAGCGAGTGTCGGATGTTCCAAACGACTGGTGGGCGACTAGGCGCCGCACTTCGAGCAAGCGAGGCCGCAAGATTCGAGTGATACATCCACGACTGAATGAGATCAGGCTTGATCGTCCCGAGTTCCCTCCGCAAACGCATGAGGCATGAAACACTGATTTTGCCTCTCTTGCCACCCAGTGCACACACTCGAATCCCCAACTTACTCAAGGCTGGACCGAGCGTCCCCTCTCCCATAAGCGAAATCACAGTTGGTTCAAACCGATCGCGGTCTACGCGCTCCATCAACCGGAGCAGCGTCATCTCGGCCCCTGCGGTCTCTAGGTTGTTTATGATCTGCGTGACGCGCCACATCGGGGCTGCAGTGTATCAATCACCTCGATCTCGGCCAATGCCCTTCGAACGGTCGAGTAGGTCGGTCCACCCCGCGCCTAACTTTGACGTTACCCAATCCACTGGGCTCCGTGGCATCTGCTCAGCGGGAGATCGCAACTGAATACGCTTCTGCAATCGAAGCCGATTCCCCCCAACAGTGTGGCCAATATCGATTGGCTTCCCCCCTCTGAGATCTTCACAGGTTGAACCCAGATCCAGTTCCGCAAACGCGGCCAATCTGGAAACAACATCGGCAGGCGCAGCCACCAAGTCCTCGAAGTGCAGCCGGCAGGCTCTCTCCTTCAGCTCACTGCAGACTCGCGCGGCGGCCGCATTGTGAACCCGCCACGCCAAGGCGGTCCGCACCCTTGCGCGGGAACGCAGCGCCACCTCGATTCCACTCTCTGGATCTCTCTTCCACTCCTTCTTCAGTGACGCAGCGACATCAACCACATCGCGAATCAGATGGATCGCACGGACACGCAAGCCTGGCACGGATCGGAGCGCCTGGAGCCGCCCTGGCGACTTGGAGGATTCAATCAGAGTCGTTGCACCCGTGACGTCGGCGATGGCTCGATACAAGTGACTTGAGGCTGATTGGAACAGCGCTCGGTCGGACGCCGAGAGGGCACAACGCCCCGTCCGGAGAGTGTCCAATCTATTGACGACGTCGCCATACTCACGAAGCATGCTGGCCTGATGGCCGTCCATCCACATCTCCAGAACACGGCTCCAAACTGAGCATGTTGGAACAGGCGATCCGCACGCGCAGAGAGAACCGAAATCGATACCCGATCGAATCAATGAATTGATTTCGCCACATCCAAAGGCAGAAGGCGCAGAGCCCAAGAGAACATCCAGAAGAGTGGACCCAGACCGGCCGAACCCAGTGACATACACGACTTGAACTGTGTCCATTTTGATGCTCAAGCCTCCCTCGCGGCGTCTGCTGGTCGAGTCGCACTGTCACCGCCTGCCGAAGCGATGGTCCGAAACACCCAGCTCCCGCACCACGCGACAGCAGCCAACACGAACACTGCGGCCACAAGGACCACCGTGTATCGAACGTCATTGCGATGCACATTGACGACCCAGACAAGGCCGGCCAATGTTGTAGCGGCGGCTATCAGAGTAGACCGAGACCGCTGTATCAGTACTGTGAAGAGCACCATCCCGACGCCCCAGACGGCGACGCCGATCAGGGTCGCAGGCATCTGCCCCCATGCATACAACTCCGCCAAGGGCGAATTGCCCATTTTCCCCCTACGATTCGCATAGTAGCGACCCTGGAATTGGGCATTAAAGTTTCGGTGCCGCCATCCACTGCCCGGTGTCACCACAGACGTTGCGGCATCCATCATGTGACCTTTCGAGAGCCTGAATCCTGTCTTCACCGACTGGTCAAGCAGCGTACAAATGCTCTGGGGCTCCGAAACGGCTAACACCCGTTCAGGCTGATTGGACAGCCTGTGCAGCGACGCCTCGATCTTCTGTTGGTCGGTGGACTTGACGGCCATGTACACGTGCTTGTACACCATCACTCCAGCAAACGTGGCGAGGCCGAGCGCGAGGATGGCGATGCCTCGCCCCGACAGGGCTACTGGCCTACGAAGATTCGATCTGGCCAGAATGAGGATGGCGCCACAGGCTGCCCAAAGTACTGGAAATCGGAATCCAAGGAAGAGCACCAATATCGCAGGAACAAACGCAAGAACACTCAGCCATAGCCGCCGCCGACACACTGCGACAATTGGCAACATCCCTGCGGCCATACTCATGAGGCTACGAAGAGTTGGAGATGACTGCTCCATGAGCCGATGCTTGTCAGTCGACATAAGGTCGGACCACGAGGTGTGCCAGAACGCGGCGAGCCCGAGGACCACAGCCAGTGCAAAGAGAACAGCCGTTCCACCGCTACTCTGGATAAACGGCCTCGGGGACCTTTGTCGCACCAACGCGCAATCGTAGAAAACTGTTGCTACAAGTACCACCAGAAACACAGCGGCCACGATGAAGTAGGTCTCCCCAGCCGGTGATTCCGGGCCGGTGTGGTGCCGAAAGTCAATGACCCCCATGATAATGGGCAGGTAGTATGCCACAGCAGTCGCGCATGCGATCGATAGCAAGTCAACCCGCGGCCGGCCGAATGCCATGTAGGCCGTCGCCAGGGAAACGAGCACCAACAACAGTCCATGCAAAGTACCCGGCGATCCGCCTACAGAACTGTGGCTGGCGAACATCGCTACCACCAACCCGTCTCCCGGCCCAAAGAGTCTTCAAGTGCCCTCTTGTCGACATCCAGTTGCTCAATGATGGACGCACGCAGCGAGTTGGGAATGTCTACGTCGATAGGTTGGCTTGAATCGAGGGCAGCGCGTGCCCACGGGCCAACTGTACGCGAAAGAAAGTTGGCCACACCATCCATCCCCCGCCTCCGCATGGCCCTGCTGCCACGAGTCATAGCAGATCGCAAGATTGGAACTCGGGGCTGCGTCGAAGCGCTTCGATCGTGATCGAATGTGAATCCACTACCGTCCAATCCAAGAAAGTCGCCTAGGACTCCCCGCAGCCCCTCCGTATCACACACTGTTTCTTCAAACAAGAGCACTAGAATCCTGTCATCCGAGAAGTAGTTCTGGAATCGCGACAACTGCTCGGCGTACCGTCCGCGGTCAACAAGCTCTGAGTCTTCGGCACAACACGCTTCAAACGACCGCTTCTCCCCAAAGCGCTGCCGCATCATCCGATATGCGCTAACGGCCCGATCGACCGGGTTTCTGAGCATGCAGATCAGCCTTGCATCAGGACACGTCTCCGCAATCCGATTGCAGCAGGCTGGGTCAAACATATACATCGGCGTGAACTCGCCGCAAACTCTTCCGCTGGCACGGTCAAAGCAGGATTCATACCAGCCAGTCCCACGACTCCAATACTGGTCGAAGAAGTGGAGCTCCTTTGCAGGAATCCACGCATTTGGATGAGAAGCGAGAATTCGGGCGAGCCACGACGTGCCCGACTTGTGCGCGCCAATGCCAATGAAGTTTGGTCTACCCATCTGCTACATCCGCGAGCGAATCTGATTCAAGGAGCGTCGCTAAACGCTTTGATGTCTGGTCAGCATCAAAGCAGGCTTCAGCTCTTGCTCGAGCGGCCTGCTGCATTCCAGCAAGGCGGCTCGGATCATTGAACAAGTCAATCAACATGGCGGCAATGGCCCCTGGATCGTTGGGGGGAACCAGAGCACCCTCGTTGCCCAATCCTATGAGTTCCCGACACCCCGGCCAATCCGTGGTGACGACTGGTCGACCAGAAGCCAGCGCCTCTTGGCCAGATCTTGGGACCCCCTCACCATACACCGACGGAAGTACAAAGACCGAATGAGAGCCAAGCACCGGCCGGAGATCAGTTTGCCACCCAAGAAAACGAATCGCGCCGGCCGCTACCCACCTCTGAAGTTTGCGACGCCCGACTCCTCGAAAGGCTGGCCCCAGCATTCCTGCAACTGAAAATGTGGCCCTGGGAATCTGCCGCCGAACAAGCGAAGCGGCTGCCACAAAGTCGTGAACTCCTTTCTCACGCACAAGCCTGCCAACAAAGAGCGCCGACGGCGAGGTCATCGTCGGCTGGGCAGCAAAGTAGGCAAGATCAACGCCCGTCGCCGGAGCTACAGCCGATCTCTCTTGCGTCGTCCAACCAAGATTCCGAACATACTCAAGGTCATCTGGATTTTGGCAAAGCACACGGGTCGCGCTCTGCACCGGGTCTCGCAAGGCTCGCCTCGCGAAAGCACTAGCCACGCGAGAGACTCCAGTAGTTGGGCGAATGAAACTGCCCAGCCCTGTAAAGAGAGCTATACGGCGTGGTACACCAACATGCTGGGCTGCACGCAGTCCATATGCAATCGGCTTCGCCGAATACGCGATGACGAGATCTGGTGCAATCGCAGCCAAAGCCCGCCGCAGCCGGTTGAGAGTCTGCGCATCAGCGAGCGGGCTCAAGGACGTTCTTTGCATCTGCACATCGTGAATAGTGGCTGGAACTTCCGACCAGTCCACCGTGCGAGCGCCGGGCGCGAGGCAGTGCACATCGTGGCCTCGGCAGCTCAACTCGCGGATGACACCCCCTCGAAAGCGCCGCATGTAGTCGGCATGGCTCCCAATGAATGCGATTCTCATCGACGTCCACTCCCAAGATCACCCCGGTCGGCAGCGAGACCACCGATTAGATGCGTACGAAGCTGTGGCACAACATTGAGAGCGCGATAAAGAAGACCCCCAACAGCCGGGAGTCGCATGATCGAGCGCCCGATGGGTGGTGCCAAGTGCCGGCGCCACAGGCTGGGGCGGAGGCTTGGAAACAGAGCCCTGAGATCACTTCGTGTGACCTTCCGAACGTCTGGGTTGCGTGGATTGTCATAGATGAAATCCGTCCACAGCAGCAACCCCCCTCCCAAAAGAAGTGCCTCTAC
>CAZSSV010000156.1:0-6117 GCA_964609425.1 uncultured Isosphaeraceae bacterium
CGCCGTGTGCTGGGCCTGGACCAGCCGGTCTGCGATGCGTCTGCGAAGGGGGGACATGCGCTCGCGGCGGACGCCGCGAAGGGCCAGCCCGGCGTCTGCCGGCGGACCCTCCGGTGGTGTGTGTTCCGTCCCCTGGCTGGTCGTCGCCAGCACGTCCGACTTCATGATTCGGCCGGCGGGGCCGGACCCTTCCACCTGCGAGAGTCCAACGCCGCGCGCTCTGGCGGGAGGTCGCGCCGTGGGCGGGGCTGGCGCGGCCGGCCGCGAGGCCGTCGTCTCGGTCGCCACTTCGACTCGGGTCGCTGGAATCGGCGCCGGCGGTGTCGCACCAGCGGGCTTGGCTGCGTCGGTGTCGATGCTTCCGAGGACCGCGCCGATCGGCAGGTCCGCCCCTTCGGATTGGCCGATGTGTACGACGCCCGCGGCCGGCGACGGGAGTTCCTGCGTCACCTTGTCAGACTCGAGTTCGACCAGCGGCGCGTCCCGGTCAACCCAGTCTCCGTCACTGCAGAGCCACCGGCCGACCCGTACTTCGGTGATCGACTCACCGAGGCTGGGAATGAGGATGTCCATGCTCATGCCTTGTGCTCCAACGATTCGGCCGCCGCCGGTGACGCGACTGCAAGTGCCGCGTCGAGTATTGCCAGTTGCTCAACGCGATGGAGTTTGGCGGAGCCGACTGCGGGCGAGGCGTTGGCTGGTCGGCTGATCACGTCGAGCCGCATGGAGAACGTGTCTCTGAAGGTGTCGGCCATCCACGTCCATCCGCCCGCGTTGTGCGGTTCCTCCTGCACCCAGATGTGATGCTCGGCGACGGCATACCTGTTGAGTATCGCGGCCACCTCGGCATGCGGAAATGGGTACAACTGTTCGATCCTGACGACGGCGGTGCCGGTTGCGCCGGGTTGCTGTTCTCGGTGGGCGATCAGATCCCAGCCGACCTTCCCGGTGCAGAAAAGGACGCGGTGCACGGCAGTCGGGTCCGGGGCCATGGGGTCGTCGAGCACCGTTTGGAACAGGCCGTCGGTGAAGTCGGCGGCCTTGCTCACGGCACGCTTGTGCCGTAGCAGGCTCTTTGGGGTCAGTACGATGAGGGGTTTGCGGAATGGACGCCGCATCTGGCGGCGCAGAAGATGGAACATCTGGGCTGGCGTGGTTGGGACGACCACCTCCATGTTGTCGTCGGCGCACAACTGCAGAAACCGCTCAAGGCGGGCTGAGGAGTGCTCCGGTCCCATGCCCTCGTAGCCGTGCGGCAAGAGGCACACGAGACCGCTGTTCCGCTTCCACTTTCGCTCGGCGGACGCAATGAACTGGTCGAAGTAGACCTGCCCCACGTTGGCAAAGTCGCCAAACTGGGCTTCCCAGACCACCAGCATGTTCGGGTCACCCAGTGAGTATCCATACTCAAATCCGATGCACGCCGATTCCGTCACCGGGGAGTTGTGGATGCACATGCGAGACTGGCCGGTATCGATGTGGTCCAGGGGTGACCAGAGCGTTCCGGTCTCGGAGTCGAAGAGCACGGCGTGTCGGTGGCTGAATGTTCCTCGCTGGCAGTCTTCGCCGGTGAGTCTGATGGGATAGCCGTCCAGGAGCAGGCTTCCGTAGGCGAGCAGTTCTCCCATCGCCCAGTCGAGGGGTTGGTCATCGTGCACCGCGGCCCGACGCTGAGCCAGGACCTTGGCAAGTTTCGGGTGAGGCGTGAAACCGTCGGGCACCTGTCCAAGCGCCGTGGCGATGCGTTCGAGTTCGCCGCGCGGGATCGACGTGTCCACGTGCGTAGCTGACCAGGCCTTCTCGAAGCCCGCCCAGGTCGAACTGTCGTCGAATGCCGGAGGTGTCGGTCGGACGGGCTGGCTTCGGATGCGCTGCTGCGCTTCGTCCATCACATCGAGGAGGTGCTGTTCGGCCTGATCGGCATTGGCCGGGTCGATGACTCCCGCTGCGGCCAATTGTGCCGCATAGTGCTCGACGATGGCGGGCTGCTCCCTGATGTGTCGATACATCGCGGGGTTGGTGAACCCCGGTTCGTCCGTCTCGTTATGTCCGTATCGCCGCCAGCCCCACAGGTCGATGGCGACATCCCTTCCGAACTCCTGACGCCACTGGACGGCGAGGCGAGCGGCGCGGATGCACTGGTCGGGGTCTGCAGCATTGACGTGCAGAATGGGAATGTCCTGCCCTCTGAGAACATCGGTGCAGTACACGGATGCAAACGCCTCTTCGTGCTCCGCAGTAAACCCGATCTGGTTGTTGACCACGACGTGGATGGACCCTCCGACGTCGTACGGCGACAATTCCGCCATGTTCGCCAACTCCTGCACGACACCCTGTCCCGGAAGTGCGGCGTCCCCGTGGATGAGTACCGGCAGGCATCTGCGTCGATTGGTATCGCCGCGAAGCCGCTGCTTGGCGCGTACGCGTCCAAGCACGACCGGGTGTCCCCATTCGAGGTGGGAGGGATTGGACGCCATGGTGACGTGCATGGGCCGTCCGCTCGAGGTCAGGATGCTCGAACTGTACCCCCGGTGGTACTTCACATCGCCGCCGCTTTCGACGAAGTCTTCTGTCCAGGCTTCTTCAAACTCGGTGAACAGTTGGTCATATGACTTCTCGAGGATGTTGACCAGCACGTTGACCCGCCCTCGGTGCGCCATGCCGAAGGCGACTTCGGCGACGTCGTCCCGAGCCGCCGTGTCAAGCATCTCGGCCAGCAAGGGGATGAGCGTCTCGCAGCCTTCAAGGCTGAACCACTTGCTTCCCACATACCGCCGCATCAGGAAGCGCTCCAGCCCGGTTGCTTGCTGAAGGCCGAGCAGGATGCGCTTGCGGGACTCGCAGGAGCGTGGACGCGCGTGGTCCGACGACTCGACCTTCGCCCGCCACCAGTGCCGCTGCCGGTCACAACGAATGTGTTCCGATTCGATGCCCAGCGTGCCGCACCAGGCGGTCCCCAGCGTCCGCTCAATGTTCTGGAGTGTGGCCGGCCCGTCGATCGGCAGGTCGCCGGGGTCGAAGACGCGGCCGAAATCCGATGCGGTCAGGCCGAACGATTCAGGGGGCGGACAGGGGCGCACCGGTGCTCGGAGCCCCAGTGGGTCGAGGTCTGCAGCGAGGTGTCCAAACCGTCTCCGGTCGTCGATGAGCCGATCGACGCCTGCCTGGCCTGCGGGCGCATCGCGCCCGGATGCGCCGAGTTCAAAGCCAGCAAAAAAGTGCCGCCACGATTCGGGAACAGCGCTTGGATCTGCCGTCCACCGCTCGTGCATGTCGGCCACCCATGGCGCATTCCACGCGTTGACGCCGGGTGCGGCTGGCGGATGCAGGGGCTCCTGCTGTGGTTCCATCGGGCGAAGGATCCGGCGCGCGTGGTGGCTGGGCGGCCTTGCAGCGCCGCACGCGGTCGGCTCCGGCAAGACCGGCAATGGTACCCGCCCTCCGGTGCGGGGTGGGCGATCAGAAGTCCCTTCTAGAGCAGCGAAACCGGGTCGACATCGACGCTCACGGAGGGGCCCGACAGCACCCCTTCGGCCAGTGCGGCGTGGAGCCACTGCTGGAGCGAGCCGGCCTCAGGCGTGCTCAAGAGGATCTCGCGTCGGTGCCTGGCTCGGATGCGAGGAATCGGGCAGGGCATCGGGCCGAGGACGTCGCTCCTGTCAGGGGCGAGGGTGGCGAGCGTTGCGGCGGCCCGCGCCGCGGTCGCCTCGCACCTCGTGAGGTTCTCGTCCGCCAGCACCACGCGGGCCATGCGAGTGGCGGGAGGAAGCCCGGCCTCACGGCGCTGCCTGAGTTCCTCCTCGAGAAACACCTCGGTGTCGCCTGCGGCGGCCAGCACGATGGACGAGGCGTCCGGATCTCGCGTCTGGATGATGGCGTCGCCCGCCTGTCCGCCCCGTCCGCACCGCCCTGTGACCTGACTGATGAGTTGGAAGGTTCGCTCCGAAGCGCGGAAGTCCGGCATGTGCATCGCGGTGTCCGCGTCAATCACACCGACCAGGTGCACACCGGGCACGTCCAGTCCCTTGGCGATCATCTGGGTACCCAGGAGCACGCGTATCTCACCTGACTGAAACCTGGCGAGCACGTCCTGTACGCGGTCGATGTGCTGCATCGAGTCCGAGTCCATGCGTACCAGTGATCCGTCCATGGACAGATCGGGGCGTGCGGCCAGTACGTCTTCCTCCACCCGCTGGGTTCCTGCCCCCTGCCGCATGACGCGGCCGCCGCATTCCGGGCAGGTTCGAGGCTGGCGAACTTCCCGGTGGCAATGGTGGCATCGAAGGAAACCGAGTGCCGCGTTTTCGCTGACGCGGTGAAAGACCATGGTGACATCGCAGTGCTCGCACTGGAGCGACCACCCGCACCGCCGGTCGGCGCACGCCAGAAGCGTGGCCCACCCGCGGCGATTGAGCAGCAGGAGGACCTGATGTCCAGCATCGAGCGTTCGATGAAGCGCAGCGGCCAGCGTCGGGCCGAGCGACCCACAGCCGGGGTCGGACCGAATCTCCTGCCGAAGATCCACAACACGGGTTCTCGGCACCGTCAAGCCCGGCGCGCGATCGATCAGTCGGTGCACGGACCATCCCGGCCGCGTATGGGCGTTGTGCCACGTCTCGAGTGACGGCGTAGCGCTGCAGAGCACGATCGGGCACTTCGCGGCGTGGGCCCGCCGGATGGCCACGTCGCGGCCGTGGTAGCGGGGGGTCGAGTCCTGTTTGAAGGATGCGTCGTGCTCTTCATCGACAACGATCAATCCGAGACTGCCGGTGGGAATTGGTGCCAACACGCCGCTCCGGGCGCCGAGCACAATCCGCGCCTCGCCGCGTCTGGCACGCTGCCAGTGGCTGTGCCTGGCTGCCGCTGGCAACGCCGAATGCATGATGGCGATGGCCTCAGCAGGAAACCGATGGGCAAGCCTGCTGGCGGTCTGTGGTGTGAGTGCGATTTCGGGAACGAGCACCATGGCAGACTTCCCTGCCTCCAGGACGCGATCAATCAGCCGCAGGTAGACCTCTGTCTTGCCAGACCCCGTGACGCCACGCAGCAGGTGCGCGTGAAAGCCATCGTCGAGCGTGGATGCCATGGCGTCGATGATGTGCTGCTGGGCAGGGGTTGGCGTTGGGGGCGCTGCTGACTCAAGGTGCCGAGGTCGCCAGGCCGAGGCGATGTCTTTGTGCTGCGTCTCCTTGAGCAGCCCTCGCTTGAGCAGCGTGTTGATCGAGGCGTAGGTTGAAACGCCTGCCAGATCTCGGAGGGCGCGTCGCTCAATTGGAAGCGATGCGGGGTCCAGTTCGCGAATCGCGGTGAGGACGCTCCGCTGAGCCGGGCCGAGCCGGGGCGTTTCTGTGGTGTCAACAGGTTCAAGCATCCTCCGTACGACGCCTCCGGTGCCCCGTTTGACCGGTGCCGGCATCATGCCTGCGACCGTCGGGCCGAGCGGGGCGAGGTAGTACCGCGCCATCCAGCAGGCGAGGTCCACGAGATCGGCTGGGATGGGCGGTGATTCGGCCCGAGCCCGAACGTGTTTGATCCGAGCCGCGTCTTCAGGTTGGTCGCACTCGCTGACGACCCAGCCTCTGGCGGGCGTATTCCCGCGCCCGAGCGGGACAACGACCGGGTCGCCCGGTTGGAGCAGACCGATCTCCGGCCCGACGGCGTAGGTGAGCCCCTCGCCGCCAATGTCGATGGGACGATCGACGGCCACACGAATCCATGATGCGACGGCTTCGGGAAACAGTTCGTGCACGCCAGCATTGTCTACACTCCCGGGCATGTCGGTTGAGCAGACGCCTGCCATGTTGGTTCTGGAAGACGGGGCGGTCTTCGAGGGGACCTCCTGCGGTGGCCGAGGGCCCGGGGTGGGTGAAGTCGTGTTCTGTACGGCCATGACCGGGTACCAGGAGGCCCTGACCGATCCGAGCTATCGGGGGCAGATTCTGGTGATGACCGCGGCCCATATCGGCAACTATGGGGTCTGCCCAGGCGACGTCGAGTCGGCCGTCCCACAGGTCGCCGGGTTTGTCATGCGGGCGTGCGCGACGCTCAGGTCCAATTGCCGGTCGGATGAAGACCTCTCGGCGTGGCTTGCGGCCCACGCGATTCCGGCCATCACGG
>CAZSSV010000157.1:0-6113 GCA_964609425.1 uncultured Isosphaeraceae bacterium
GTGTCATAGGCCCACCCGCCCGTTCCATGCACAAACAGGTCTGCAAGGCTCCGCCGGGCGATGGCCGTCGTCACGAGCGCCGTCGGCATGAGTTCGGTCCCCACGGACACATCTGAAAGGACCGCGCGGCGGGCCTGACTGCCATCAACGGCCCAAAACGGCAGCGCGCCGGGTTCAAGCACGCCAACCCGGCCGCCCGAGCCCGCGGCTGCGTGGTTGTACGAGGCTGCGCACGCCGCCGGATCGCGACGGGCGGCCTCGAGCATCTCCAGTCCAGCGGCTGTGCCGAGCAGCCGCGAAGCGGGGACCGCCATCATCTCCCCAGCACGGCCTCGCACCGCGTGAGCAGCCATGTCCGCCGCCTGCGCCCCCGCCGTGCTCCCCTCGGCTCGCTCCCAGGCCGACCAGATCTCCATCAGCCCGCGGCGCGCCTGTGGCGTGGCCGACTCCGGAAGGTCCATGGGCTGCACGGCCGCGGGTGGCCGCGTCGCCAGCACGCCCGCATGCTCCCGGCAGGGGGCGAGCCAAGCCGTCATCCAGCCGTCGTCGTGGCCGCGCATCGGTACCTCCACACGGCCAACCGGCTCCGAGCCGGTATCGATGACGAGGTTGACCAGCGTCCCTCCACACCGGTCCGCAACGGCACGGGCAGCGATGTACTTGGCGAGCACCCCCGGATGGGGTACGTGCGGCGTGTGGCCTGTCACGATGAGTGGACCATCCGCCGGCAGGCCCAGCGAGCGGCGGGCTGCTGCCGCTTCACGGTTTGATGCATGCTCGGGGCATGCCCACGGCCCCAACGCTTCCACGCTAACCCCGGCAGAGGGCATCCGGCGATCCGCAGTTGATGAGTTCACGTCGGAAGGTCGCCTCGTAGACGGCCCGCCGATTGTCCGGGTCGTCCAACGGACCGCCGAACGAGCGATTGGGGTCGTTGTAGATCAGACGAACCGGGGTCTCCACAATCCGCAGCCCGTGATGGACCGCCTGAACCCAGAACTGCATGGGAAAGTCATAGCCGTCCACATCGAGCGTCAGCGGGCGGCAGGCCGCGGAGCGGTAGGCCTTGAATCCGCAGAATGCATCCGTGATCGTCAGACCCAACGTGTCATTGATCACCGCGGTCAATGCCAGGTTGATCGATCGCCGCTCCAATGGAGGCGCGTCGTCGGTCGCGGACATGGACAGATACCGACTCCCCGAGATGACATCGCACTGGTCCTGCTCGATCAGCGAGACGAAGTCGGGAATCGCCTCGGGCTCGTGCTGCCGGTCGCAGTCCATGGTGACAAGCCAGTCAAACCCGTCATGATCGGCCCGCACAAGCATTTCCTGCATCGCTCGACCATAGCCCCGGTTGGCCGGATGACGCACAACATCGACGGGCTGGTTCGCCAGCAATTGCGGTGTCCCGTCCGTTGACCCGTCGTCAACGACCAGAATGCAACGCGCGTACTGCCGAATCTCCTCCAGCACGGCCACAACGGTCGCCTCTTCGTTGTAGACCGGGATGCCAATCAGGATGGATGGTGACGCCGTCATGGCCCAGCAGTGTACCGAGCCCCCTGCGCGAGGCTCAATCCACGAGGTGCAACGTCGCGTCGAGCCGGTCCGCCATGCACAGCAGGTGTGCCTCGGGCGTCATGGGCGGCTTCGCCGCTCCGTACTCACGGCGCTCATGGTGACTCAAAATGAGATGCTGCAAGTGCACAAGCACGTCGCGATCGAGTGGATCGTCGCCCGCCAGTTCTACGTCGGCTGCTTTCTCTTCGAGCATGATCGCGCCGCGGACGATGTGGCCAACGAGATCACCGTCGCGCGTGTAGGTGAACGTGCCGACCCAATCGAGTTCTTCGGTCTTCCCGATGTCGTGCAGAAACGCGCCAACCACAAGGAGATCGCGATTCAAGGTGACGTCCGTGTCCTTGTACAGCCCAGCCGCCGCGTCCACCAACCGCATGACCTGGAGCGTGTGCTGCATGAGGCCCCCAATGCAGGCGTGGTGCTTCCGAACGCCTGCAGGCGCTTCGCGAAATCGCTCCATGAGCGGCACGTCGTCCAGCACGGCTTCCGCCAGCGCCCGAAGCCCTGGATGCTCCAGGCTCAGCAGCATCGATCGAACTTCGCTGAACATCGCCGCTGGGTCACCCGGTGCCGTCGGCAGCAGGCCCCGCATGGTCTCCGCGTCAGCGTGCACAGGCTCGATGGACTCAATGTTGACTTGCGCGGCGCCCTGCCACTCGACGACATGCCCGTCCACTTCCACGACGGGCCCTCGCTGCAGAAGTTCGAGCCGCGCCGCGTCGAACGACCAACACCGCCCCGCCAGTTGACCGTCCGCGTTCCGCAGGAGGCACCTCAGATAGGGCGCGCCGCCCCGGCTGGTTCCCAGCTGCGGATTGACAAGCAGGAAGCGTTCGCTGTTCAGGGTGTGACCGGGCTCAATCTGCGCCATCGGCAAAGCCTACCGCCTGCGGGATGCGAGCCGCGAGTTCGCGAGCCAACATCCCGCGGTCTCCGTGCTCGGCTCGCCACGCGGCGCCCGCCGCAGCATGGGCCGATACCGCCAGACGTGCGGCCACGAAGGGGTCGACGCAGCCAGCCGCCTGCTGCTGCGCGAGCAGGCCTGCCAGCACACCGGTCAGGACATCGCCGCTTCCCGGAACCGCCAGTTCCACGCCACCGGACTCACACGCCCATGTCCGACCATCTGGAGCAGCGACCACCGTCCCGTGCCCCTTGAGAACAATCACGCTCTGCACCGCCCCGGCAAGCGCGGTGGCCGCGGTTTCTCGACTGAGGCGGTCTTCGCCAGGCGGCGTGATGCCATACGCCGAGGCGAGCACGGCGAATTCTCCGGGGTGTGGTGTCAGAACGACACCGCTGCGATTGGCCCGCTGGCCGAGATCGGCGACGATGTGCAGCGCGTCGGCGTCGAGCACCAACGGTGGGCCGGCCCGGCCAAACACGGCCATCACAACGGCTCGAGCGACCTCACCCTGACCGAGTCCGGGCCCCACAGCGACGCTCTGCGCCGCTTTCTGCGTGTCCAAGACACCATCGACCGCCCGAGCTGGCGCGGCCGGAAGCGGCCGCCCCGTCGCCGACGGGCAGCACGCCAGGACCTGAGCCAGGATCGACCGCGGAGACACGATGACCACGCGGCCGCACCCACTTCGAAGGGCCGCCTCTGCCGCCAACGCGGGCGCCCCGATCATGACGGCGTCCGCCTCATCCTGGCCGCCTACGACGGCGACCATGCCAAAGGTGCCTTTGTGCCCCGTTGCCGGCCTCGTCAGAAACCCGCTCACCGATCAACCCGGACGATCTCGATCTCCAGGTTGCCCAGCAGCGCCAAAAGGCCCGCGAGCTGCCGCTGACCGTCGCCCTCCTGCAGCGGTGAGGTTGCCACAAGAATGTGTCCAACGGAGAACGGCACGGGAAGCGTGGCATCGAGATCGATCCACACGCCGTCGATGAATGCCTGCGTCCACATGTGCCACCCAAAGGCGTCCAAGGCGCCCATCCACACCAATCCGGTCGCCACACGTGACGGGATGCCTTCCGCCCGAAGCGCGGCCGCAAGCAACACACCGTGCTCGGAGCAATCTCCGGTTCGCGCCCGGACGGTCTCGGAGGCGCTGGCAAATGCTGTCGTGAGCCCCTTGGTGGTGATCCAGTCGTGCACCGCGGCTCGAAGCGCCTCGGCCTTCGTGGCGGCGGAGGCGGCTGGCGAGCGCGATGCCACCGCACGGGCGGCGAACCGTCTGACAGCCTCGTCACCCGCGTCAATCATGCCCGACGCCGCCAGGTAGGACTGGTGATCGACCGGCCGGGTTGGAGGTTGCCCGCCCTGCGCGTTGACTTGCAGAAGGATGGAGCCGTCGCGGCTGCCTGCAAGCGTCTGACCGCCGCTGGAGGGAAGGTCCAGTGGCTGCCCGTCCAGCGTCCGCAATCGCATGAAGGCGCGGCGCGCCTGCAACTGCCGTTCGAGCGTTCCTGAAGCAGGCTCAATGAACAGGGACACAAACAGTTCCGGAGGTGGCCCTCCCAGAACGGCCGTCGCCGCTTCGCGAGTGGACCGCTCGGATCGGATCTCACCGAAGGGTGCCCGCATGATGGTGATCACAGGCCTCCACGCCTCAGAGAAGGCAGTCTCGATGGCGACCGGCAGGCCTTCGATGTCAACGGACCATCGCGACAACGTCCACGCCCGACCACCGACCTCTTCGACGGACTGGCCGAGGTAGTGCATGGTCTGTACCACCGGTGTGGCGCCAAGGTCCGGCACCATGGTTCGCCATGACAACTCGGTAGCTCCGGCCGCCGCCTGCCGCGCCAATGCCTCCTGCGCCGCTGCCGGCGTCAGCCACGGCTCCGTTGGTGCAGGCCGCGTGACGCTGTTGACACGTCCGCCCTGAACCGTGCTGATCTCGATATCCCCGCCCTGAAACGTCCATGTGGTTTGGGCCGGCTGGCCGCCCATGTCCTGCGTCCAGGTCATCGATACCGGCGTCCCGTCCAGGTGGTCGACCCACTCCGTCGTCACCACCATGGTGACCTCAGCCGACCCCCGTCCGATGGACAGGGATTCGGTCGATGTCATGGTGCGTATCTGGCCTTCAACCTTCTCTGTGACGTGTCCCCAGCCGGAAGGTGTGCCCCCCACGGTGACGGAGTACCACTGGTCGATGTCCGCCCCGCTCGCGGCGGACGCCGCCGCAAGCACCATGGTTGCGCGAATCATGAGCCACCTCCATGTTCGGGCTTGAGCAGCGGAAAGAGCACGACGTCGCGAATGCTCCGCTCACCGGTCATCAGCATGACAATTCGGTCAATCCCGATGCCCATCCCCCCGGCAGGCGGCATACCAACGTGAAGTGCTTCCAGAAAGTCTTCGTCGAGTGTTCGGAAGGCGGCTTCTTCATCGTTGATGCCGGCAAGTTGTTCCGTGAAGCGCTGACGCTGAATGTCGGGGTCGTTCAGTTCCGTGTAAAAATTTCCCAGCTCCATGCCCGCGATGAAGAGTTCGGCCCGCCATGCGAAGTCCGGGCAGTCTGACCGCGGTCTCGACAGTGGCGAGAGTGGCGCCGGAAAGTCGGTGACAAACGTCGGCCGGCACGGGTCGATCGCAGCTTCGGCTTCGTCAAACATCGCTTCAACAAGCAGCCAGTGATCCCGCGTCGCGGCTTCCTCAAGGTTTTTCGACACGGCCAGGGCGCGAACAGCCCCCTCGTCGGAGGCCTCACATCCATGGGTCCGCTTGAACAGGTCCGAATACGTCACCCGGTCGAAGGGTCGGTCATAGTCGATCTCCAGATCGTCCCAGACCACGACACCTCCGGCGAGCGACCGAAGCAGCGACTCGGTCAGTTCAAGCACGGACTCGCAGTCACCGAAAGCCTCGTAGGCCTCCATCATCGTGAACTCCGGGTTGTGCCGGCGATCGATGCCTTCGTTGCGGAAATTGCGATTGATTTCGAAGACCTTCCGCATGCCGCCAACGAGCAGCCGCTTCAAATACAGTTCCGGCGCGATACGCAAGAAGAGTTCGAGATCCAAAGCGTTGTGGTGCGTGGTGAATGGCCTCGCGGCAGCCCCCCCGGCGACGGGTTGCATCATCGGCGTCTCAACCTCAAGAAAGCCGCGACCCTCCATGAAGCGTCGAATTGCCGAGACGATGTCGCTTCTGCGGTGGAACGTCTCCATCGTCTCCGGATTCATGTACATGTCCACATAGCGCCGCCGGTACCGCTGCTCGGCATCGGTCAGCCCGTGAAACTTTTCCGGTGGCGGCGCCAGCGACTTGCAGTGGACCTCAAAACGATCCGCCCACACACAGATTTCGCCACGCTTGGTGCGCCCGACGGGGCCGGCCGCGACGACGATGTCGCCGTAGTCGACTTTGGAGGCGAGTTTGAACGTCGCCTGCTCGAGATCCCCCTTGGAACACGAAATCTGGAGGTCGCCGGACTCGTCCCGGATCACCATGAAACACAACTTGCCCATGGCCCGGTGCTGCACGACGCGGCCTGCCACGATGGCCCGCGGGGGGGGGGCTTCCGAGGGCGGCGGGTCCGCCTCCAACGCGTCAGCGGCCCCCTCGTCAAATG
>CAZSSV010000158.1:0-6111 GCA_964609425.1 uncultured Isosphaeraceae bacterium
TTGAGCTTCGGGTCATCCAGAAGGGTCGCAATGGTCGCATTGCAAGACTCCCAGCCTTGGGTGAAGGGAAGCGGAAGGTACACAGCATCCACACCCGAAGCCGCGAAGGCTGCGTTGTGTTGGTCAAACCCCGGGCTCTCCCCCAGCGGGTCCCCAACCAGACCATAGAGCCGGGTGTCTGGCCCCAGCGTTCGGAATCGATACCGGCCCAGAAGCGCCTCGAGCGTGGGTTGGCCGGGGGCCGTGAACTGGTCCGCACGTGCCGCCGCAAATGTCGCCATGCCTCCCCACGCGCCGGCAAGCACCCGCGTCGGCAGACCCGCCTGCCCCATACACAGGGCGATCATCGGCCCCCGGGCATGGGCCAGCAATTCTCTGCAGTCGATGATGTCTCGCAAGGATCTCGCCCGCCAGACGATCTTGACCGCGTCAAAGGGTCCGTCTGACATCTCAGAAGCCCGCCGCAACAGATTGTCTGGCCTCCCAGCATGGTCATGCATCGAGCAGAGCAGCCGCGACCCGGATGTCCGAGCTTCAGAGACGGCCGCACGCACCTGCTGAGATCCCGCCCAGCGGGCGTACTCGACATCCATCCAGTTCGGGAGTGGCGGCTGTTTGATCGCCGCCCGCACCCACCGGGCAAGATCCTCATCCGAGCCGCCGAAGCGCCCCCCTTCGCCCACGCTCCGCCACGTGGCCACGCACGGCCCGACACCAAAGACCTGAGAGAGGACGTGCTCGCCGGCCGGGCCCAGTTCATCGAGCCTCCACTCGATGAGGTCCGCCCCACGCTCAAAGGCGTGAGCCGCAGCGGCCACCGCGCTGGGAACGGCCGCCTCTTCAGGAACCGTGACGGGAACGATGATGCGTGCCACGGCGGCAAGGTAGCACGGCAGCGCAGCCACGCCCCCTCGTGAGCGGGGGCGTGGCATGCGGTGTCGATGCGTATCAGTCCGCGGGCTCAGCTCAACCGGCCGTGCCCCAGCGTTCCAGCAGCAGGATCAGGTCGCGGACGCCAACGATGCCATCGCCGTCAAGGTCGGCAGCGCCGTTGCTGGTACCCCAGAACGAGATCATGACCATGAGATCCGCCAGGTTGATGATGCCGTCACCACCTGCCAGGTCGCCCAGACCTTCACATGCGTCGAGTTCGCCGTTGCCGTTGGAGTCGAGCCCCGGGTCACCGACGATGTCACACGAGTCGGGCTGGCCATTGCCGTCGCAGTCACGCGCGAGTGCCATCGCGATGCCACAGGAATCGAGGACACCATCCAGATCGCAGTCGGAGCCTCCGTCAGCCAATTCACATGAATCGACTTCACCGTTCAGATCGCAATCAAGCAGCACCACGACGAACGCGGCGCCGACATCATCGAACTCGCCAACCGCGCCAGGCGCCCCGACGATCGAGAGACCGCCCATCGCATCCACTGCGTGCCCAAACTGCAAGCCGATTTCACGCTGGAACGGCTGCACGACGCCAGACTCGCTCCACGCGCCGCCATCAAGAACAAAGGTATAGACCTGTCCGGAGTTGCCCAGGATCGGCTCGATGCCGTCGTCGTAGGGAGATCCGACCATAAGCCGCTCACCGTCCAGGACAACCTGGCTTCCAAATCGATCGCCAGCCCGCGCATCGCTCGCGACGAGCGTCTGTTGCCACGCCCAGTCTCCGCTCACCATCTTGAAGATGGACACGGACCCGGAATCGGTCGGCCCCGCGGGATTGCTCAACGGCGACCCGACGGCTGCCCACACGCCCTGCACCGACACGCTTGTGCCGAAAGCATCGTGGGGCTTGGCTGCGGGGTCGACCAGCGTCGCGACCACTCCGCTGCCGGACGCATCCATGATGGCAGCGCCGCCGGCATTCAACGCAGCGCCGTCGTACCCGGGCATGCCCACCGCGAGGGTGTCACCATCAAGCGACACCGAGTGGCCAAAACCATCTCCCTCGTCGCCGCCGCTGTGTGAAAGGATGTGCTGCTCGGCCCATGTTTCGCCGGACCGGCCGAAGATGTAGACCATGCCGGCAGCGCCGATGACTTCGGTCGGCTCGCCCATCGGCGCGCCGACAGCCAGTCGATCGCCGTCCAGCGCCAGCGATCCACCAAACTCGTCGTCCACGTTCGTCGCGGAGCCATACAGGGTCGCGCCCTGGCTCCACATACCTTCGGTCCGCGTATGCACGATCACCGCGCCGGCATCGACACCCATCGCGTTGTTGTCGCCCGGCGCGCCGCTGAAGACCTCTCCATCACCTGCGGCGACGGCTGAACCCATCAGGTCATTCTTCGCAGATGCCGCGTCGAGCAATTCAGTTTCGGCCGACCACACACCAGGGCTCTGCCGCCGGTACACGGTCACAGCGCCACCCTGAGCAGCCCCCGAGTCGTCGCCCGGGCTGCCGACCACGGCCATTCCACCGTAGATCGACGCGGACGTACCGAGATACGCGTGCCAGTCGGGATCGGCGTCCGTCAAGCGGTCCGTCACGCTCGCGAGCGTGCCCTCACATGAATCAGGCAGGCCGCTGCCGTCGCAATCGTCCACGTCTCCGTTGGCGATGGCGCACGCGTCGATCACACCGTCTAGGTCGCAGTCACGCGCCGGATCGATGGCCAGGTCACAGTTGTCGAGCCGACCATTGCCATCGCAGTCCGTATCAAGGCCCGAGTCCACATCACACGGGT
Source organism: uncultured Isosphaeraceae bacterium (assembly GCA_964609425.1). Lineage (GTDB taxonomy): Bacteria > Planctomycetota > Phycisphaerae > Phycisphaerales > SM1A02 > UBA12567. The sequence goes on from CAZSSV010000158.1 coordinate 2,694, forward strand.
CATAGACTCCGTTGCCGTCGCAGTCCCGCTCCGGGTTCTCGGCCAGTTCGCAATGATCGGGCACGCCGCTTCCATCGCAGTCCGTCGAGATTCCCAAGGCGATCTCACAGAGATCGAAGAGGCCACTGCCGTCGCAGTCCAGCGATGGGTCCGCAGCGACATCACATGCATCCATCAGGCCGTTGCCGTCGCAATCCGTGCCGTCGCCTTGCTGGATCTGGCAGATGTCAAACAATCCGTTGAAGTCGCAATCCAGGCTCGGGTCATCGATGAGGTCGCACGAATCCAACTCTCCATTGCCGTCGCAATCGGTGTCATATCCACCACTGAGCTGGCAGTGGTCAATCCGACCATCAGAGTCGCAGTCCAGAGCAAGGTTGTCCGCAATGTCGCAATCGTCGGGACGGCCGTTCGCGTCGCAATCGACGGAGTCGGGGTACCAGAGCGACTCGATCTCAAAGGAGTCCGGCAGGTCATTGCCATTGCAGTCGAAGTCCGACTCGACGTGATCGGCAAAGCGGAACTCAAGCGTCGCCCGCATGAGGCTCAACTGTTCGGCCACAAATCGACTGGTCGAAGGGTCACCCGGGTCGTAGTACGACATGATGTTGTTGGTCATCGGCTCGTACTGGATGCACGTCTCGCCGTCATCTGCTTCGCAGTGGGCGTACCCGGTCCCGCAGTCGGCGCCCCGGTCGTCACAATCGACGTTGGCCCAGGGGCAATCCACCTCGCCAAGTTCGCCCCTTCCGTCATTTCCCTGAGGGTCATAAGGGTGGGAGAAGTCGGTGTCACACCGATAGCAGTAGGCCAGGGGCGCCGCCCTGAAATTGCCCCACCAGCCTGTGCCCGGGTCAGCAGGCGTTTCGCAGATGAGATCACCACCAAACTCGCACCCGTCGCCCGAGGCGCACTCGTCACCGTTGGCGTTCCACTCAAACGTGTGGAGAAGCCCCAAGTAGTGCCCCATCTCGTGGGGCAGCGCGCCGGTCCCCGTGTTCGACAGCGCCATGCCCTTGGCACCGGGCCCGTACGGGAGTGTCGAGACCCCCGCAATGGGGCGGTCCGACTGAAACTCCGGCACGAAGTAGGCATTCACGGTCCCGGGAATCGGATTCTCCTGGATCAGCGCACCCAACTCGCTGGAACCGTAGAAATCCATGTGGAAGTACGCGAACTCGTCGCTGTCGATGAATTGCACATTCTTGCGATAGAAGCGATACCCGAAATACCCCGAGTCCGGATTGTTGTACTGCTGGTTGCACACGGCGATGGCCTGATCGACGAGGGCAAGATCAATGCCTCCCGTTCCACTGTCAAAGCGAACCACGTGCACGGTGATCGGGATGAACTCGACCGGTTGATCAGCGGCACGGTAGTCGTGGTCCGTCGCCAGCGGCCAACTTGTTCGAATGCTCCACTCGCCAGTCGCGAGGAGCCCCTGGATTTCCCGTGTTGCTTCCGGCGTCAGGAAGTACTCGGCAGTCACGCCCGAGGCGACCGCAAGCATCAGGCCAGCACCCATCAATCCCTGGTGGATTCTCATCGACAACACACTCCTGTCAGGTCCCTCTGGGCCTCGCATGTTCGCCCGGCAGCCGCCGAGCAGTCCCCCCCGCCACCGATGCGCCCATGACAGCGCTCCATTGAAACACGTACGATGACACCCGCAACCGCCCCGTCCGCCACGACATCCGTGGCGAATGGGATTCGCGGGCATCCCGTGGATCCTACCACCATTCCCACCCCCATGGCGGGGGTTTGCGAACACGAGCCTCGAATGCTCCCGAGGGCGTTGCGGCCGGGAGCAGCCCCTGTACATGCCCGTGCCGCCCGCTCTGGATAGGCTCTGCATCATGACCGCCCCAGGCCCCCCCATGGAAGACCGCTCCGCGTATCCGGACCTGGCCGCAGCCACCCTCCACGCATGGAGCCGGGGTGCGCTGCGACACGACGACCTGACCACGACCATTCGCTTCGTCATCGCACCAGACGGCCGGCCCGCCGCCTCCGTCTCGGCGGAGATGCTGGAAGCGGTGGACTGCGCGTTCTTCATACCGGAGGACGGTGCGGCCCAACTGGAACTCGCCGTCACGCTGGAGGAGTTCGAGCCCATTGGCGGAGGCGAGTCCAACTCGGATCGGTGGAAGATCTACCACGGCGCACCACCACATCCCCGGTGGGCCATGCTTGAGATCGATATGGCGCGATTCCGCGGCGCGATTCTGGACGGAGAGACGCTCGTCAGGCCCAACCCGCTGGCAGCTGTCGAGCCCCGGCTCTGCGGTCTTCTCAACCGCGAGTACGCCGGCAGCGTTCTGCAGGCCTTGCAGTCACAACTCGGCCTGACCGCCGAGCAGCCGAGGGTGGTCGGTGTCGGCGCCACAGGCCTGGACATCCGCAATCGATTCGATGTCGTGCGACTCTCGTTTCCCACCCCCGTGACCGACCCCGCTGTTGCGGAGCGAACGATCCTCCAATGGATCAACCTCTCCTGACACGATCGACGATGTCGGTGCTCCCCAATCCGGGACGGTGTGCCAGCACCCGACACGCAATGCCCAGGCTTCGAACGAATTCATACTCGTTGATCTGTTCAGGCTCGTAGTCGCCGCCCTTGACGTAGAGATCCGGACGGATGGCTTCGATCAGATCATGCGCCGTCGGTTCGTCGAACGAAACGACGTAGTCGATGCATTGCAGTTCAGAGAGGATCGCCATTCGATCGTCCAAGCCATAGACCGGCCGGCCCTCTCCCTTCATGGCCGACACCTGCGCATCGCAATTCACCGCCACCACCAGCACATCTCCGTGGTCAGCCGCATCCCGAAGATACGAAACGTGGCCGGCGTGTATCACATCAAAGCACCCATTTGTCAGCACAATGCGGTGCCCCGCTTCGCGATGTGCCGCCAACTCAAGCGTCAGGTCCCGCCGGCTACGAACCTTGCCCTCCTGAGGAGACACCGTTCGCAGAACTTCCTGTATCACAACCGAAAGCGGAATGGCATGGGCGCCAAACTGCTCCACTTCCAGACCGGCGGCCGCATTCGCCAGAACAACCGCGTCGGGCCAGGGAACCTTGTGGGCCCTCGCTGCCGTCATGGCTGCCAGCACCATGTCGCCGGCGCCTGTGACGTCATAGACATCACGCTGCCGCGTCGGAATCTCGATGGGGTCGCCGCCCCGCTCCAGCAGCACGGCGCCGTGGCGGTCCAGGGTGATGAGCACGGCATCCAATTCGCACGTGTCAAGCAACGCGCGGGCCATCGCAGCTGGATCGTCCGGGCTTCCCTCGAGCGAGGCGCAGGCCCGAGCGGCCTCGGTTCGATTGGGCGTCATGACGGTGGCACCCGCGTACCGCGTGTACCCGTCCCGGTTGGCCGGATCGACGAGGACTGGCACACCCGAAGCCCGG
>CAZSSV010000159.1:0-6092 GCA_964609425.1 uncultured Isosphaeraceae bacterium
GTCATCGAACACGTAGCTGCCATCCTGCTGCCGCACGAAGGTCAGAGACAAGGCCTGTGAGAGGTTGGTGCCTGGCACGTCCCGATACCAGGAGTGGAACGACCAGGACGACGAAATGCCACCGTCACACGCCGGGCCCCAGTCGATGGGCGAGTCGCCCCGCGAACTGTCATAGAGCAGATAGCAGATGGGATTGCCCGCAGCGTCTCTGGCTTGGCCATCGACGCGGTGGCCATCGTCGGTGAAGACGGGGAGCCCGTCTGCTCCAATGGAGGCATCAATGTTGCCGCAGTACAGGCCAAACCCCTTGCGGGGCCGCTTCTCGAAGTCGCTGTGCCCGCCGTGCGTCCGTCGTTCATTGAAGTCACGGACGGTCCCGGTCAGCTCGACGGTCGCCGGTCCGCTGCCCAGTGCGTGTGGGCACAGCATGGCCGTCACTGCGGGTGCAGAGAGAAGGATGGAAAGTCGGGCGAGTTGGGTCGTCATGTGCGAGCTCCATGAAAGTCGCAGGGCGAAGAAAAAGACGCCGCTGCGTATCCACATAGGACCGTACGATTCGACTCTGAAGCGGCCAAGTGCCGATGTGCACAAGCGACCCCGACCTGCGCATGCCTGTAGGATCTGGATCGAAAGGGAGAATCAGACGCATGGATGCACTTCGGATTCACGGTGGCGCGAGGCTGTCGGGCACGGCGGCGGTCGACGGATCGAAGAATGCCGCCCTCCCGGCCATGGCAGCGGCCATCATGTCCAGCGACACGGTCCATCTGCGGGACCTCCCCACGCTCTCGGACATCAGCAACATGGCCAAGCTCCTCAGGGAGGTCGGTTGCGAAGTCACAGGCCATGGACGCGACTGCACGATCCGCACAACCGATCCGACCCGCACACATGCCCGGTATGAGATCGTCCGAACCATGCGAGCGAGCATCTGCGTGCTCGGGCCCCTGCTCGCGGCCCGCGGCGAGGCCCGCGTCTCGATGCCGGGGGGCTGTGCGATTGGTGACCGGCCGGTCGATCTCCACCTGCGAGGGCTTCGTGCCATGGGGGCGTCGATCGAATTGGACGGTGGCGACATCATCGCCAGAGCCGACCGACTGAAAGGAACAACCATCTTTCTCGGAGGCCCGTTTGGCTCCACGGTGCTCGGAACAGCCAACGTGATGTCCGCAGCGACACTTGCGGAGGGCCGAACGGTCATCGAGAGTGCGGCCTGCGAGCCCGAAGTCACCGGCCTGGCCGACATGCTCAACGCGATGGGCGCGAAGATCACCGGGGCAGGCACGCCACGCATCGAAGTCGAGGGCGTCGATGCGCTGGGCGAGGTCGATTACACGGTCATACCCGACCGTATCGTCGCAGGCACGCTCGCCATGGCCGTCGCCATGACCAACGGCGACGCGACCCTCACCAACTTTCCCCATGACAATCTGCTCGCGGTCCTTGACCGGCTCGACATCGCCGGCGTCCACATTGACCGCGTCGATCCCGAAGAGGACCCCCGCCGGTGCACCGTTCGCGTCACGAGTGACCGGCGGCTTCAGCCCGTCCTGTACACGACGCAGCCGTACCCGGGCTTTCCGACCGACCTGCAGGCGCAGATGATGGCGCTGCTCTGCCTCGCGGACGGCAACAGCATCGTCACAGAACGGATCTACCCGGACCGGTTTCTCCACGTGTCCGAACTCACCCGAATGGGCGCCACCCTCTTCCGGTCCGGTCCCACGGTGGTCGTTCAGGGCGGCGGCCCGCTGATCGGCGCTCCGGTCATGGCGGGCGATCTTCGTGGCTCGGCAGCGCTCGTGATGGCCGGTCTGGTGGCGAAGGGGGAGACGGTCGTGCAACGCGTCTATCACCTCGATCGAGGCTATGTCCGGCTGGAAGAGCAACTCAACCAGTTGGGCGCAGGCATCGAGCGATTCGAACTGGGGGTTTCGGACCCGGTCACCCTGTAACAGGCCGAAGCCGGTCCAGAACAATCCCGGCCGCGACCACGACATTGAGTGACGGCACACCGGGGGCCATGGGTATCTCCACCACGTCGTCGCACACTTCAAGCACCCGCGCGTCCAGCCCCACCCCCTCCGCGCCGACCACCACCACGTGGCGGCCCTCCGGCCGTGCCTGGCTCAATGGCGTCGATCCTGGGCACGACTCGGCCGCCATGACACGCATGCCTCGGTCCCGCAACAATCCAAGCGCCGACGCAAGGTCGCCCGCCACGCACCAGGGCACACTCAGCACGTGACCCATGGACACCCTGACTGCCTTGCGATACAGCGGATCGCAACATCCCTGCTCAAGCAGTACCTCGTTGACGCCGAGCGCTGCAGCAGTGCGAAACATCCCCCCCATGTTGTCCACGTTGTTGATGCCCGCGGCGGCAAGAATCGTGTGTGAGCCCTCTGGGGGCAGTCGTTCCATGAGCCGATCGAGGGCGACATCCTGCTCGGTCGGTCTCCAGCCAGCGGCGAGCACGCCACGGTGAATGTGGAACCCGGCAATCGCCTCCATCAACGGCAGCTCGGCAATGTACACCGGTACATCGCCGTGAAGCCCACGCACGTCGGCCTTCATTCGGCCGAACTTCGCGGGCGACAGGAGCAGTGCCCGGAGGCGATCCGGCGTCCGCAGGAGCCGCCGCACGACCAACTCGGACTCGGCCATGAAGACGCCTTCGCGGCCCTTGAGGTCTCGATCACGGACGTCCCGAAAAATGTCGATGCGGGGGTCGCCGAGGTCCGTAATCGTGATCGGAGGCGTCACTTCGCCGCCGGCGTGGTCGCACTGTGCAGAACCTGAGAGAGTTGGGTCTGGGCCCGCTCGTAGCGCTGCACGGCCGCCGCGAGATTGTCTCTGAGCAGCGTGAAGTCCTGCGCGTTCGCGTCGAGCTCGGGACCGCGGGCACGGACGATTCTGTCCACGCTCTCGGCAGCCGACTTCAGGTCCGCTGCGCCGAAGACGAAGTTGCGGGATGCTTCGTAGAGCAGTTCATTGCTGACCTCATGCTCAGACGGCTGGTACAGCAAACGCCACGGCGCATTTCGGGCTTCCGCTACGAGAAGCGATAACTCCTGGGCGGCTAAGTCAGCATGTGCCAGCGCCGATCCCACGTCCATGGACCACAGCGGCATGTTGGCCTGTAGCTCACCGAGCACGGTCCGAGCGTCAGCGACAGACACAACCACATCATCGACGATGACTTGAAAGGACGCCTCATTCTCGGAAATGAAGTCGCTGACCCGCTGCACCACATCGGCCAGTTGCTCGCCCTTGCCGACCACCGTACTGATCTCGGCCGACCAGCCGCCCGGACTCCCGTCTGTTCCCATCCAGTCCGTTCGAACGCGAGCAGCCAACACCTCAAGATCGGCCAGGGCCGACCGCACGTCTGCCGCTGGCGTGTCCCCGAGCACCCACTCCATCACGTAGCCATTCTGATCCATGCGCTGCATCGCCTGGCCAACCGTCTCGGTGCCTGCGCTGAACGAGCGTGCCGTTTCGGTCCCAAGTACCCACTCCAGGACATACCCGTCCTGTCGCAGGTTGGAGGCAATCTCCTGAACGCTCGCACCTGCATCTTCGCCCAGAATCGCGCCGAGCATGCCGGAAGATGGCGTTCCGGAAAGGACATCCCCTTCCGCCAATCGTGTGCCGGGGTCGCCTCTGTCGTCCAGATCCTGATGAGCGGCGTCGAACCCTACGCTTGTGATGAACACGTAGGAGTCGGAACTGATCAACCCGCTCTGCACGGTTGCGACGGCATTGGAGTAGAGCGCGACGCTCGAAGGGAGCGTGAACGACACATCGATCTCGCGAATGGGGTCTTCGCTTGAGATGATCGCCACCGACTGAACCTCACCCATTTGAATACCGCCAACTCGGACCGAACTCCCCTCGCTGAGGAACCCAACACCCTGTCGGACCGGGAAGGTTGCCTGATAGGTGCTCATGGGTGGGCCGAAGAGGGCGCCCTTCAAATCTCCGAGCACGAAGATCACCGTGATGCCGACCACAATTGCGACCAGCACGAAAAGGCCCGCCTTGACAGAATTGTCGTTTCGCCGTCCGCTCATGTCGTCTCGCTTTCTTCGCTCCGCCTGCCGAGCAGGGTCCGCCAGAAGCCACCCCCTCCACGGGTCGACTGGACAGACCGACCGCCCGTGAGTTTGCTGTTGTCCACGCCCAGGAGATCGGCGGCGTACCCACCTTCTCCTCCGACATCATGTGCCGTCATCGGTCCGTCGGGATCGCCCCTAAGAAACTGCCGAATGAGCCGTTGCGACTCGCCCAGTTCACGTGCTTCCGAGTCCGAACAGTCGCGGAGTTTCTCAAACTCGACTCGGGGCTCGTTCATGAGCACCCGGCCTTTGTGCAGCATGACCATTCTGTCAGCAATCGTAAACGCCGAGTCCATTTCGTGCGTGACCACCACGCTCGCGACGCCCAGCCGCTTGGTCAGGTCGATGATCAATTGATCGATGGCCGCCGAAGTCACCGGGTCGAGCCCGGCACTGGGCTCGTCGTAAAAGAGAATCTCCGGGTCAAGCGCCAGCGCACGAGCAAGTCCCGCCCGCTTCTTCATGCCGCCGCTGATCTGCGCGGGGTACTTGTCGGCCGCCTCTCGAAGGTCCACCAGTTCCAACTTGATCTTGACCATCATGTCGATGATGGAGGCGTCGAGATCGGTGTGTTCTTCCAGAATGAGCGCCACGTTCTCTGCAACGGTCATCGAGTTGAAGAGCGCTCCCGATTGAAACAGAATGCCAAACCTCTTACGGACGTCATTGAGTTCGGTCTCACCCAGTGCCGCGAGATCCTTGCCGAGGACCTCGACCGTTCCTTCATCCGGCACGAGCGAGCCGACCATGTGTCTGAGTGTCGTGGACTTGCCACACCCCGAGCCACCCATAATCACAACCGTCTCTCCCCGCTGGACCTCAAGATTCACGCCGTCCAGGACCGTCTGCCCGCCAAATCGCTTGACGAGGTTTCGCATCGAGATCACGGTGTCGCGATCGCTCACGGTGCAGACTCTGCGGGCTCAGGTGGCCACCGAAGCCTGCCGCCGTCGGGCATCTCCACGATCAGGCGGTCAAAGGACGTGACCCACCCTCGCGCCGGATCGCTGAAGAGGAACCTCGCATTCATGGAAACGGCGCCGCGGTCGAACATCGCGTCGTACGGTACCCAGATCCACCATCCCGTGGCGCCCTGCTCCTGCTCGACGTCCGCATCTGGCAGATTGGCGGGTCGCGTGGAACGGATTTCGCCAAGTACCGCCGTCAATCGACCGGCGAAACGCTCAGCCGCTGCTTCCGAACCACCGCCGTCCATTCCAGCCAGAAACGCCCGAATGTCTCCACGTTGACCGGCCGCAATGACACCTGCCGGGCCGTGCATGAGTGGTTGACGCACATGCACGTTCCACCACCAGCCCGCTGACACGACCACCGGCGTCACGACGGCCGACAGGACAATGGCGACGATGGCCAACCGACGCCCACGCCTGCCAGAGTGCTTGACATCGCGAAGCGCCCAGAGTCCCGCCGGAATCGCAGCGATGGTCACCACCGGGCACAGTCCGATCGAGAGCACGAAGGCGAAGATGGCCCACGGACTGAATCTGCCTTGAGTCGGTGTCATTTGGCCGTCTCCTCGTCGGTTGGAATCGACAGGTCGCCGTCGGGTCCGGCCAGGACGATGCGCCGAAGCTTCACCATGTCCTCCAGACTGGCCGCCCCAACACGCATGTCGAAGCGAGCAGCGCCACGATAGGTCGCGTCATCACCGACAAAGACCAGGGCTGCGGACCACTGCGAGTCAAGCAGGCCGGCGGGAACTGGCTGCAGCCGCTTCACGCCAGCCTGCTGAATCGGCCCCAACCTGTCCACCGCATCGGCAAAGGCGGTCAGGACTTCGTCGGAGGGCAGTTCGCTCGAACGGGACCACCACCTGCGCGCGGCGTCATACTCACCAGCTTGAACGGACCGCATGAACTCGGTTACCGCGTTCGAGCCACTCTCGCGGACCTGAGACTGCGCCCAGTCCGACAGCGCGTTGCAGCCCCACAGGCCCAGCGTGAACATGAT
>CAZSSV010000160.1:0-6055 GCA_964609425.1 uncultured Isosphaeraceae bacterium
GGCGTGTACGACCAGGTTCTGAAGCCCGCCAAGGGCATCCCGCACCTCGTCGCGACCACGGAGCATATGAAACCTAGCCAGACCACGCTGCTCCCACAGAGGATCACCGTTGGCGGACACCGACTCGATGAGCGCCATCGGCTCTTCCAGGGGCCCCGACGGGTAGACGGCATAGACATCTTCGTACCACACCACCTTCATGATTTCAGGCATCGTGGCTGCCTGGACGGCCTGCTCATACACACCATGCGACTCACGCAATGTCTCCCGCGCTCTGGACGCAAGGCCGAGGCCCGCTTCTGCTCGAGCGCGAAGGCCCAGGACCCGTGGGTCCGCCTCCTCGGCACCTGGGTGCGCTTCCATCACCGTGAGCGCCGCCTCGTAATCCCAGGCATCAGAAGTTCTGGTCACCTCCAACAGAGCCGTCAGTCGGCGGCGGGACGGCTCAAGGTCCCAGGCCTTGATGTAGTTGGAAGTCGCCGCCTCCAGGTCGTCAGTGGACCGGCGAATGTGGTCTGCCAGGAGCCCGTACCAGTAGGGATCTCGCGGTGCCGCTGCGATCGCCTGTTCCAGGACATCGATCGCCCGTCCGGGTGTGCCGGCCGCTACAAACGCATCTGCAAGCCGGACACGAACCTTCTTCGCGGAAGGGTCGCCCCTCAGGTGGTTTTCCAGATCAATCGCTGCCGCCCGCGGATCTCCCATCGCTTCCAACACGTTGGCACGCTCGATGATCAGATCCACCGATGCCTCTGCCACCGAGGCTGCCGCATCCAGATACCGCAGGGCCTGTTCGAGCCGCCCACGGTCGAGTGTTCGGCGGTATTCAAGGATCAAACTTCGCACGAGTTCGACATAGGGTGCCGCTCGTTCCGGCTCAAGGGCGCTGGCACGCTCCAGCGCCGCCCGGAACGCCGCGCGGGCCGCGACAGCTTCGTCGTATCCACCGGAACCTTCAACAATCTTCCCCCTGTTACGGTGCAATCCGGCAGACAACATGGCCACCTGGTAATTGTCCGGCAGCTGTGCGTCCAACTCCACGATCATCTCCGCCGCCTCATCGAGCCGGCCCAATTGCAGCAGGCAATCCGCGGTACGGAGTTGAAGTTCATAGTCGCGGCGAACCTCTCCAGCGATCATCAGGTGGGAGATGGCATCTTTGCAATTGCCGGCCCCGTGCAGCATGGCACCAAGCGCCGCATCGACTTCCACGATCTCCGGATTCTGCTGATCCTTGTAACTGAGGAGGAGTTCCTGGGCCTCCCACAACCGGCCGGACTTTCTCAGGAATCCCGCGACCTGAATCGCTTCGGTCGTCGAATTCTCCACATCGCCACGACCATCGAGGTACCGCTCCAGAACGCCCAGGATGGCCCCGTGCCTGCCCGCCTCTCGCAGAATCGTCGCATGTTGCACAGCCTCGCGCAGTGATGCATCCGGAGTCTTGCCCAGCATGTCCGAGATGGCATCGATGCGAGTCAGCCACTCCTGCTGCAACTCTTCAAGCAGGCGGGCCTGCTGATGACTCGGCATCGCCAGCCACTCGCGGCCTGAGACCATTGGTCTCCCGCGAGGTCCGAGCATGAACTCTCGAGATGGCTCCAGCGACGCAAGCATGCCCGCATACCAGAGTGCCGCCATTCGATCGTCGGGGCGGCGCAGCCAGTCCTGATGCCGCTCCATGAGGGCCACCGCAGGGTTCCCATGGGCGGCCTCAATGACCAACCAGGCTTCACGGAGTTCCCTGTTCCCGGGGTATCGCCGGACCGCGTCCGCAAGGAGCGCCACCGCACGCGTCTTGTCACCGCCCTCCTGCAGGTGCAGGTTTGCCAGCCTTCGAATCGCGCTGCTATCGGCAGGGTCCCGCTGTATCAGTTGGTCGTAGGCAACCCGTGCCTCCTCCAACTCACCCAACGCCACCATCGCGTCGGCAAGCACTCTCCATGTGGTGTTGCGCCATGGCGCCAGCTCGGTCGCGCGTCTGGCCGCCGCGGCGGATCGCTGCAGATCGTCTGTGGCGTCGCCCCCAGCGGCTGCAGTTGCGCGGCCTCGCGCCAGGAGCAGCCTGGCCTCAATGAGATTGCCGCCAGCCTGATCCTGGTCGGCTTCACGGGCTGCTGGCAACAGCGCTTCGGCCTCGGCGAAGTTGCCCTGGCCCAGCAGCGTTTCAAACGTGTAGACAAATGCCTGCATGTTGTGAGACGCCGCATCACGTACAAGCGTCTCAAGGGGTGCGGCCGCTTCTCGTGCTCGGCGGACGATATCCAACTCGTCTGCAGCAGATTGCGGGTCGCTTGCTCCGATCGCCTTGGCGCGAGACTCCCTTGCACTTGCCAGCGCCTGAAGCGCGACAAACATCGCGATGTCGCGGTCCTCGCCCTCGGGTTCACTCTCTTCGACGGATCGCCGCACGAGATCCACGGGGTCTGTCGATTGAAGTTGCCGACGCATCGACTTCAATCGGTCGTTGTTCGGCTGCTGAAGAAGCGCCTTCTCGATCCATGGAAGTGCGTCTGCCGGGTTGCCCCGCCTGGCCTCGAGTTGGCCCATGGCAACAAGGAGTCGCAGATCCTCTGCAGAGGCCCCGGTCAGAAGCGGCTCCAACTCCGCAAGTGCTTCGTCAAGTTTGCCTTCCTCCGCAAGCGTGTCGGCACTGGCAATCGCGAGCAGCACCTGGTCATCGACACCCACCATGGCTGCTGCTCGATCCTGGGGGCGCTCGGCTGCGACCAGGAGAGACTGTTCGAGCCTGGCGACATCCGGGTAATCCTCACGAACGCGTGGCGGGAGCGCCTCGAGCACCTCAAGAGCCCGGCCGTGATCGCGCATCCTCGCAAAGAGGGCTGCCAGCAACATTCGGTTGTTGACGCTTCGGGGCTCCGTCTCGATGGCCTGTTGAAGCCGCGAAACGGCCATTCCCGTTTGACCGATTTGCTCCAACGCATCGGCGTCCTGCCTGAGTACGACCGCCGGCGGTTCGGCCGACATGCTGATGGCACGCTCGAACGCGTGGACGGCCTCCACGTATTCGCCGTCACGGTAGGCGAGCCGGCCATCGAGTTGCAGAACCAGTGGATGCTCCACATTGCCTCCGACAAGGCGCAGGACCGTGTCTCGTGCGTCCTTCGCGTCCCGGGCCAGCAGATCACTATCCGCCTCGTCTCGTCGATCGGCAACCAGATCGAACTGAATGACTGCAGCAGCCAACTTATCAAACTGCTGTCGCTGTGAACTGAGCGACACGGCAAGCGGCGGGGATGCAATGGTCTCGGCCACGTGAGCCGCTGCGGCGTCCAACTGCCCGACCTTTCGCAATTCAGCGGCGAGAAGCACTCTTGCATGTTGGTCGGCCGGATGCGCCGCGACCCAGGTCTCCAGGACCTTCGCCGCGCGCTCGCTTCCGGTCTCCAGATCCACCATCGTCAGGAACCGGACAAGTTCCATCATCTGAGCCGGATGGATGTTCTCGCCCCCCCCAATCACGGCCTCCGCGCGGTCCAGAAACGCGTTGAGTTCGTTCAACTTGGACTCGACCGCTTCTGCAGCGTCGTCCGCCCTCAATTCCGAAATGAGTTCGTGCAGATAGAGGTGCCGCACGACCGCCAACAACGTGTCCGGCCCCTCTGGATTGACCTCAAGGGCGCGATCATAGGTCTCCTGAGCCATCTCCAGGTTCCGAGCTTCCTGCTGCACGTGCCCCTTCAAGCCGAGTTGCCGCGCAACAGCCATTCGTCCAAACGCCAGCCGGGCAAGCCCCGCGTCGCTCTCGGGCTCGAGTTCCACGAACTCGATCAACTCCGCTTCGCCCGGGAACCGGACATGCCCGGTCTCATCCACATCGCCCAGAAAGTTGCTCTGGCCCAAACGCATTTTGGCGAGCCCGAGCATCAATGTCGCCCGGTTGTACGCAGGCGAGCCAGGCGAGAATCTCGCCCGCTGGTCTTCCGCCAGCGTCTCAAGCATTCCCCAGTAGCCGTCCAGATCCAATGACATCGCGGCGGTCCAGAATTCATCCATGGCCCTCAGTGCCACGGCGTCATCCCCCGGGGAAAACTGGGCGTGCTGGGCCAGTGCCTGCATGTACTCGCGATACAACCTCGATGCTCGCTCGGGCGAGTCCGGGACGACACCCTCGATGGCCTCGATCCGAAGCGCGTGGGCCTCCTGATTGCCGCTCTCGCGATACAGCACCTTGCCTGCAGCACGCATGGCCTTGTCAAAGTTCTCTTCGGCCACATAGGAACGTGCGGCCGCGAGGTTCCTGGTCACACTCCCCTTGTACTTCAGCCAAACGAGGCCGCCGACAACGACCGCGACCATGACAGTGATGAGCGACACGATGGTCAACAGACGGGTGTTGATGCGCTTGCCGCCCTTCTTCTTGCCGTGACGCTTCTGTTTGTTGGACTTGCTCATGCAGATCTCACTTCGAGTTTCCCGGATCCTCTTCGGCCGTGACCTCGCTCCAGTCAGGAAGCGACCTCATGATGTGAGGCATGGCCTCGGCCAGGAATGGTGTGATGTCGTTGAAAAACGCTTCTTGATCGTACGAGTTGTTGCCCTCGGCGATCAGTTGAACCTTGCAGTAGTAGGCGTGCCGATCCCCACCGGTAAACGCCGCCATACGCACGCCTGAAGGTGTCGGGCGCCATCTACCGTTGGCGACGAAGAAGTACCCGGCGTGCATTCGACGATCCGGTCGTGCGGGATCGACAAACTCCATGTAGCGAACGCGGGGCCTGCCGACCGGCATCCGAACCTCGGTTCGCTCGTCCGTCGCCAGCTCGACAATCTCCGCCATGGGGTAGGCCACGTCATCGAGGCGGTGTTCCGGGTCGGCCGTCCACTCCGAAGTCAGGCCGTCCACCGGAACGTTGATGGGGTCCGCGAACCGCTGCGAAAGCCCCCCCGCCACCATGCAGCGGTCCGGAACGTGAGGAATCGCGTCGATCTGGTCTGTGTAATAGGCAACATGTACCTGCAGCGGCGGCCGACGCCGGTCCTCGTCCGGAGCGTAGATCCGCGTCAGGTAACTGCTCGTTCCCAACTCCTCAACCATCGTCGCGTCGTACTGCACGTCTTGCACCGTTTTCCAACCATCAAACGAAGGCGGAACGAGCGAAAGAGGTCGCCTCAGCGGCACAGGCAGGGTTTTGAGATGAACCTGCAGCGCACTGGCCGCCCACGTGAATCCGACTTGCGCGACGACGAGCAGGCAGACGCACGCGACGAAGACGCGAACAACCTTTGGATCGAACCGCACGCGAATCTCCTCGGCCGCGGTCGCTCCTTCGCCGGGATCGTCGTCGATGACGAGCAGCCGGAGCACCCACATGACGCCGAGATAAATGAAGAAGGCTGGAAGAAGCCACAACAACCCAATCATCGAATGGAAGTCGCCGGCGGCGAAGTCAGTGTCCCAGGTCGAAAGGATGCCGAGCGTCATGACCCGGAGGATGTTGACGAAAATGGCCGTCGGCACGGCCATCGCCACCAGAACGACACGCTGCCATACCGTGTCAAGCCCTCGGTACGCCATGGCGACGCCAAGTGCCAGAAAGGCGACAAGCATCCGCATGCCGGAACACGCTTCGGCGATGTTGATCGGAATGATCGTGCCATCCTGGTAGATGTCCAGCGTGTGGCCCTCACGTGCGACGTCATAGCCGACCAGACCGAGGCCAATCTCGGCGCCGACGGTCGCGATGCCCTGCAACTGGAAGGTCAGCAGCTCAAGAAAGCGATCGGAAATGGTCTGGCTGAACGCGATCAAGTAGAACACGGGAAACCACATCCACCGCATCGCTCGCCACCCGCAGAATGCGAGTACCAGTCCGAAGATCGTGATGCCTGCCCCCATGCCCATCAGGTTGTGGTGTCTGAAGAGGACCGGGCCGATCGAGCAGAAACTGAACCAGGCGACCCCGGCGACCACCAGCACGAGACCCGCCACGCTGGGCCGGAGCGGCGCCTTCAGTATCTCGGCCCGGTTCAGCCACACGAACCAACCGGCGATGAAGGGAATCACGAGCGTGTGGCCCCAATCCGCCTGGTA
>CAZSSV010000161.1:0-6050 GCA_964609425.1 uncultured Isosphaeraceae bacterium
ATACTGCCCCGGGCCAAAGTCGGAGTCGGTGAGCGTCGCCTCTTCCTGAGGGCAGGCACCCCGAAAGGTTGCAACGCTTGACGCCATCTTGGAAGGCGAGAACACGATACGCATGACGTTCACGGACTCCAGCGAGGCCAACTCGCCGCCTCCGGTGTCGTATCCCATCGCCGCCGCGGCCGTCACGCCCACGAACATCGTGGCCAATCCACGCATTGCGCACCTCCAGCCCGCCCGAGTCCAGTATGACACGGATCAGGCCAGGATCAAGCCTGCTGTTCAACGCCTTCCCGCAGGAGCAGCGTCCCAGCCAACGCCACCGCCAGCCCAATCGGAAGCATCAGAAAGGCGATTCTGAAGTCGCCAAGCCCAAAGGAGTGTTCCCCGGCGACCTTGGCCCCATGATGTGCGTCGGCATCAAGGATGACGCCGATGAGCCACAGACCCACACCGGCCAGAAGCATCTGGAAGAAGTTGATGAACGTGATGGCCGCGCCCCTGGCATGGTCGGGATTCATGTGCATCCCCATCGGAAACGCGACCACAATCGAGCCGACGCCGAAACCCTGAATAAAGAGAAGCGGAATCACCGCCCACGTCTGCCCAGGCCCCAGCAGCAGCATCAGCGTCGTGCCTGCCAGCGCCACGGCAATGCCGATCTGCAGGACCAACCTCGGCCGCTCGAACCGATCAGCCAGCCAGCCGAGCAGCGGCGCCGCCACGCCGAGCCCCACAAAGAGCATGGCATCCGCATCTGCCGGGGACGCCATGCCCAGGCCATCTTCGAGGTACCAGTTGCCCCACATGGCAGCGAACGCGCCAACCGGCAGGTACAGGAGCCCGGCGACGAGCGACAGCACCCACGTGCGAGGATTGCGAAGCACACACCCCAAGCCGTGAAACACACCGTCGCCCGTACGCGTCCTCGCAGACTGTGCCTCAAACCACACAGGCCGCTTCGGGACCACCAGCCAGATGCCCAGCCCGAGCCCCAGCCCAGCGACAGCGAAGCCCCAGAATGACTGCCGCCATGTGACCATGTCTTCAATCCATTCAAGCACCACCTCGCCGGCAACGGCCCCCGCCATGCCGAGCGCCGCTGTCACGCCGGCGATCAGCGCCAACCTGCATCGCGGGAACCACACGCTCGCCACGTAGATCGTGCCGACGTATGCAAACGCGGAGCCCACGCCTGCCAGCAGCCGGCCGGCACCGGCCATATCGAGCGAATGGGCCAGCGCGAAGACGGCAGACCCGGCCGCGCAGAGGACGGCAGCGATCGCCAGCGGCCTTCGGCTTCCCCACCGGTCGAGCATGATGCCCACGACGAGCTGCATCGGCGCATAGGCGTAGTAGTAAAGACCCATGGAGAACCCGAAATCGGCGGCATTCGAGTGAAACTCTTGCGTCAGTTGTGGAGCCACCACACTGGGCGATACCCGAAGCATGAACTCGTACAGGAAGAACAACGCCGGCAACGCCCAGAAGAGCCAAGCCTTGCGGCGGCCTGCCGGGTACTCGCTGTCCAGATTGCATGGCGGGTCAATCGCGATCTTGTGTCCGTACACGCCGCGATGGTAGCGAACATCGACCGCGGACTCTCCGATACCATGGATCGCGTGGCGGACAACCGAGAGTTCAGCCGGCGAGCGCTCTTTCGCGGAAAGCTGTTTCAGCCCCTCCGTGATGCGGCCCGCAAAGGTGCCGCCGCCGGAAGGCGACTGCACCATCAGGACCTTTCCCTCAGCCTGCTCCAACGCCCTCCGGGGGCCGTGGCCGAAGGTCAGTTTCTCGCCTCCTGTACGCGGTGCGGTGACTGCGTGAGGGCGTGCCCGCCCCGCGCCATTCGGTGGGCACCCCAAGAAGCCGGCGAGAAACGAGCCGGAACGCCCTACATCGACCCTCTGCGACAAGCCTGTGTGATGTGCAGTGAGACTCCGTGTATCACAGCCTGCACCCCGGGTGTTCTGCGGACCGAGTTGCCACCCACGATGGCCACCGCACGCGTCGATGCCATTGCGTGCCTCGCGTGGCAAGGTCAGCCATGCAGACTCTGCGTCGACCAATGCCCGGTCCCCGGAGCCATCGAGACCGACGAAGCGGACCGCCCCCACATCAACCGCGACGCCTGCACCGGGTGCGGCGTTTGCATGCAGGTCTGCCCAGCGCCCCGCAACGCCATCGATCACAAGCCCCTCGCGTCGCGGCCGTTCTGGCACGGCTAACCGGCTCAGCAGATGGGGCGGCCGTCCGCGAGCCTCAACATCATGCCGTCTCGAATGCCCAGGTCGCTCACGATGAAATCGCTGCGCTGAATCCAAGCCAGCGCTTCGCGAAGAATCAGGCACCCGACAGGCAAGACGCGGGCTCGCGCCAGGGTCAGTCCAGTCTGCTCAACGCGGTCAGACAGCCCCCATCCGGCGAGTCGATCGACCATGTCATCGACCATCACCACATCCAGTTCGATGCCTTCGGCCAGCTCAGCCATCACGCCACTCCTGGGCTGCACCGGAAGTCCCCCCACGGCCATGATCGCCAACAGTGATGCGGTACCTCCCGTCACATAGGTCGCGTGGGACGCACTCGGAGCGTGTGGCACGCAGCGATGAAACTCCGATCGGATGTGCATCGACAAGTCCGCCCGCGTGCGGGGCGTCCACTGCTCGGCCGCGGCCATGTGGCTGGACAATCGGACGGCGCCCAGCGGAACGCTTGCGACCTCGGCTGCCGCCCCTCGGGCCGCGAACACGAACTCGGTGCTTCCCCCGCCCACATCAATGACCACAGCGCCGTCCCTCGGACCAAAGCGTCCCTGAATCGCTTCCCACGTCAAGGTGGCCTCCTGCGCTCCGGAGACGAGCGTCAATTCGTAGCCGGAGGCCGCCAGGACCGCGCCCTGAAGTGACGCCCGGTCCGCCGCCTCGCGCGCTGCCGCGGTGCCAACAATGGCAATTCGATCGGCGGCGAGCGCCTTGGCCCGTGCGCAGTGGTTCGCGACGGTCGCCGCAACGCGGCGAATGGCATCGTCGCCGATGGTGCCATCGCGTTCAAGATGCGCGGCGATCTGGATGGTCACCCGATCCCGATCCAGGACCTCAAGCCCCCCTCCAGCACACACCGCGGCTACCGACACCTTGACGCCGTGAGAACCCACATCGATGGCGGCCACACGCATGCCCGAATGATCCTCGCTGAGCACCTGGCTCGCCACCGGGACGAGCCGCATGACGCCTCCATGGATACCCGTTTCGAGCGTCTCAGAGGGGGTCGAGGGCTTCGAGGCTTGACGGATCCAGGAGATATCGCCACCATCGTGCCCAGCGTCCCGGTCGATCCGGGACGACCTGTTTTTGGAGGTCACCATGGAATACATCACGGTCGAAGAGAAGGCCAAACTCGTGCAGGAGCTGGCGGACCGGCATCAGGCCGACAGCGAGATCACCGATCGAATTGCCAAGGCCCGCGAGCTTGGCGACCTCAAGGAAAATGCCGAGTACCACGCCGCCCGTGAAGACAAAGCGATGAATCAGGCCAAGATCGAGATGATCGAACAGAAGCTGGGGACGGCCGTCGTCGCGGACCCGTCCGAGGCACCCGACGGAATGGTGTTCATTGGCAGCACCGTCAGGCTCATGGACATCGATACCGAGGACGAAGAGCTCTACAAGCTCGTCGGAGAGTCTTCGGGCCGGTTTGACATGGAATACGTTGAGGTCACAAGCGGATCCAATCTCGGCCAGTCGCTCTTCAAGGCCAAGGTCGGCGAGACCATCCGAGTCGCGCTTCCAAGGGGTGAACGCACCTTCAGGATCGTGGAGATTCAGCAGTAGCCGTGGCCTTCACCGTCTATCTGGCCGGCGAGATCCACTCCGATTGGCGCAACGTCATTACAGAAGGCGTGGCCCACAGTGACCTGGACGTCGATCTCCTCTCGCCTGTGACAGACCACGCCGCCAGCGACGCCTGCGGCGACGCCATCCTCGGCAAGCAGCCCAGCCCCTTCTGGAGAGATCGCTGCGGGGCGGGCATCAACGCCATCCGCACACGCACCGCCATCGCCGCTTCGGATTTGGTCGTGGCTCGGTTCGGCGAGAAGTACCGACAGTGGAATGCCGCGTTTGATGCGGGCATCGCCGTCGCCTCCGGCGTGCCGCTGGTCACACTTCACGCCGAAGATCTCGACCACGCGCTCAAGGAAGTAGACGCCGCCGCGCAGGCCGTGTGCCGAACGCCTGATCAGGTCGTCGCGATCCTGCAGTACACGCTGCAGGGCTGAATCGGCAACGCGCACCCTTCGCCAATGGAAGAACGCCTCCCTAGTTCTCAAAGAATCCAAGCACCAGAAGGATGTCGTCGACACCGACGACCTCGTCGCCGTTCAGATCTGCCGGGCAGGGACCGCTGCACGGACCCCAGGCGGCGACGATCGCAAGAATGTCATTGACGTTGCAGTGACCGTCACCATCGACATCACCCGGCACCGCCATACCTTCGATGGCGAACACGCCACTCTCTGAGCCGCCCATATTCCCATCACCGTCCCGCGCCAACACCCTGACCAGCCCGCTCTCGGTCGCCACATCCGGGACGGTCCACACCCACGTGCCGTCGTCCGCAGTCATGCTCACCAGTGAGGTCCAGGAGGACCCCCCATCGGCCGAGAAGTCGATGTCGACGTTCTGCACATCGAAGGCATCGTCGTCGGAGATCCATTGAACGGGAATCTGGTCACCAGGGTCATACGTGCCGCCCTGTGGGGATCGAACACAGGTTGTCGGGTTCACACCGCCCGCGTGCGCCGGCATGTGCATGCAGATGCAGTGCATGACACCGGCCGAGTACGCAAGATTATCGCACGTGATCTGCACGACTTGCCGATCGGGCATGGCGGCCTGCACAGTCGCAAGCGCCTGATTGTCGTACGTGTCCGAAATGTCGTTGTACTTGGGAAGCAGCACGAGCCCATTGCAGAGCACCATGTTTGTGTAGGTGAAGTGTGTCCAGCCCGAGTCGAAGGCGGGCGTGCGATACACGGTCCAGCCAAGGCCCTGATAGTAGGCCGAGGCGCCGTCGCAAATCTGGTCCTGCGTGCTTCCAGACGCGCTCGGCCAATCGCTGATGATGATCTCCGTATCGCCGATGATCTGCATCCACATGTCGATGTGCTGCGTGGAATCGACCGATGTCGGGAAGGCGTCGTGAATGTACGTCTCGACATTCTGATACGTCCGCCACACATCGACGATCTGCGACTGGCTCATGCCGGAGTTTTCATTGAGAATGAGTTCGGTCGCCGCAGCGGTGCCAATCGAGTTCACATGGTAATTGCCGCCTCCGTGCACGAGATCGTGTTCGTAGTAGGCGTGGCCGACTTGGGTCCTGAAGTAGGACGAGTAATCATCATCATTCGGTCGAGGTCTGTTGTAGACATGGTCCACGATGGCGCGGCAATCGCCCTCAAAAACGTACCGCGGCCCGTAGTCACGAATCCAGATCGTGTCGGTCGTTCGCACAACGGTATGGACGCGGCTCATGTCCGCGCCGTAGCTCGACAGCGTCGAAGTCACCGTGTTCGCTTCACTGCTGCTGTCGCACGCCACCCATACGTCGGCCGCTCCGATCGTCGTAATGGCCACGGCCATCTGCCGCGCGATGTTCGTATATGAACTCCCGCCTTCCCACGCCAGCAGAATTCCCGCCATCGGCTCGTACTCACTGGCGCACCGGACTGGTCCCACCGGCGGCGCCGTGGCAACCCTGTCAGCGCCCAGGGGCTGATCGGCCACCCAATCGGCCTCAACCGCGGTCATTGACTGCGGGACGGGAACGCCTTCAGGAAAGTGCAGCACGCCGTCCCGAAGAACCGGTCCGTCCGCCTGCACGTGCGTCGTCATGGCGCATACCAGGAGACCTGCGAGGGCTGGTACGAACTGCATCAACATCCGGGGCTCCTCTCCATTCCACACCACCCACACGCCCCGACAGCCCCCGGACAGGCCGAACCGCAACCACCGGCACGCCCTGGGCCGCGACAACCCTCCATACGACAC